>JBFELW010000098.1:0-7267 GCA_041551995.1 Paenisporosarcina sp. | reverse complement strand
TTTACACTTTCCTCAATGGTCACCTTTTTTAAGTTATGCTTCGCTTTATTTATGGAGAAGTATTGAATGACTCAGATTAAATGCGTATGTCTTTAGCTAGAAAATATATGGTAAAATAGTAAAAAAACATAGGTCGAAAGATTTGAACAAGTCTTCTAAGGGGATACATCATGAGATTAAGAGATTGGGATAGAAGTTTGAAAGCAAGATTAGTGGGCGAGGCATTTATGAATATCACGTTCTGGATGTTTTTCCCGTTTCTTGCTATTTATTTTGCAGAAGAATTTGGAAAGACAACAGCAGGTTTACTGCTTATTTTATCCCAAGTTTTTTCTGTTGCAGCTAATTTAGTTGGAGGGTACTGTGCTGATCAATTTGGACGTAGAAGAATGATGGTTATTTCATCATTCGGACAAGGGGCGGCATTTTTCTTGTTTGCTCTTGCCAATTCGCCAATTTATGATTCGCCTTATCTCGGGTTTATAGCCTTTACAATTGCTAGCGTTTTTGGTTCATTATATTGGCCAGCTAGCCAAGCAATGGTTGCAGATGTTGTACCTGAAGAACACCGGGGAGAAGTTTTTGCTGTATTTTACACATCTATTAATATTGCAGTAGTCATTGGGCCGATTTTAGGAGGAATCTTCTTCTTTAGTTATCGTTTTGGTCTGATGGTGGTGGCAGGACTTGTTTGTATTTTACTCGCTTGGATATTGATCAAGTTTACGAAAGAAACATTACCAAGCAATAAAGAAGAGCTCGCAACTGACACACCGAAAGGTATTTTATATGCGATTCAAAGCCAAGTAAAAGACTACGGTGTCATTTTAAAAGATAAATTATTCTTATTATTTATAATAGCTGGTATTTTGAGTGCACAAACGTTTATGCAACTCGATTTACTGCTACCGGTTTATGTGAAAGAGATTATAGATCAACAACCAGTAGGTTATTTGTTTGGTCAGAATATCCAGATAACAGGAGAATTAGCTTTTAGTATATTGATATCCGAAAATGGTTTACTCGTTGCGCTATTAACAGTGGTCGTAACACGCTATATTACGAAGTTCCGTGAAAAGAATGTATTTTTCATCTCATCTGTTCTGTATACAATTGCTATGATTGTGTTTTCGTTGTTCGACCTATTTTGGGTGTTTGTTCTTGCAATGGCCATTTTCACTTTCGGAGAGTTAATGATTGTTGGATTGTCACAAAGCTTTATTTCCAAATTAGCTCCTGAGAATATGCGTGGGCAATACTTTGCAGCAGCAAGTTTACGTTATACAATTGGTCGAATGATTGCGCCGATATCGATTCCTATGACCGTATGGTTCGGGTTCTTTTGGACATTTACCATTATTGCTATTTTGTCTTTAATCAGTGCATTCGTGTATTATGTCATGTTTTATTTATTCGAACAAAAAAAGACAGCTTCTCCTGAAATATAAGGGGAAGCTGTTTATGTATGAAGCTTTGGATATTCTCTAGTCAAATCTATTGTTCCATTGCGTCAATTTCTTCAGTATCATCAAAGTAGATGAAGGCTTCTTCCTCTAGTTCGTTTAAGCGCTCTTTATTTATCCCTAAACTTAAGCTACCTGAAAATATGGGTTCCCACCATGTTGTTTCTGTCTTTACCATCATCAATTCCTCCTTTTAATTACTTAATGTGTTTGACAATTCTTTACCCCAAAAAGTTACGATAGGAAACAAACCTTTTTGAAAATGAAGCAAAATGCCTATAAGGAGAGTGTTAAATTAATGAATAAAACTACTTTTGTCATCATAGGAGCAGGAATTGTAGGAGAGCGTATTATTAATCAGATTTTGTCTCATCCTAATTGTGAAATTATCGGGTTGTTTGATGAAAATGAAAACCGTTTAACTGAAATGAAAAATGCATATAACCTGAGAGCGATGTCGTCAATAAACGAATTGTTAGAATTGAAGCCGAATTGGGTGTATATTGGGACACCTCCTAACCGTCATGCTGAAATTAGTGAGCTTGCTTCTGTACATGGTTGTCATGTGCTTTCAGAAAAGCCTCTTGCCCACGATGTGAAGGACGGAGAGAAAATGGTTGAGGTTACAACACATGCGCAGGTGCAAACTGCGATGCATTTTCCTCTTATGTATAGCGATGCCGTACAAACGATGATGCACGCAGTAAAATCCAAATCTTTAGGAGATATACTACGCATCGAATTACACACCTATTTTCCCCATTGGCCAAGAAAGTGGCAACAAAATCCGTGGATTGGTTCACGTGAGCAAGGTGGCTTTATAAGAGAAGTATTTCCACATTACTTTCAAATCATGTATAGACTTTTTAATCATTTTACCATCTTTTCACATCAAACCATTTATCCTATTGACAAATCAAAATGTGAGACAAGTACTGCTGTAATAGGGATTACAGCCACCGGTATTCCGATATTAATTAACGGAATTTCAGGAACTGGACAGCAAGAGTCAATCACATTCACCGTGTATGGTTCTAAGAAAGTGATGACGCTTAAAAACTGGTCTGAACTTTGGGTTTCTGAAATTGATGGAGAGGCTGTACGTGTGACACCAGATGTTAGAACAACGTCATTGTTTGATGAATGTCATGCTGCTACACAAGGGAAGAAGTCCGAATTAGTTCCATTTGAAGAGGGCTTAATTGTTCAAAGATGGATCGATCAGTTACTTACTTAAAGCAGAGATATAGGCTTAGTGTATATTTTTGATTGTTTAGACAATTACAATTAAACTAGTACTATACGAATAGGAGTGAGAACATGAATTTTACAGCTCAAGACGTTGAACACATGATAGCCGCTCAACATGAGTTTTACTATACGGGTGCTACCAAATCTGTTGAGTTTCGAAAAGAACAATTAAGTAGTTTAAAAAAAGCAATTCAGCTTCATGAGAAAGAAATTGTTCTGGCCCTCTATAAGGATTTAAGAAAAAGTGAATTTGAAGCCTATGCAACAGAAGTTGGCTTTGTTTTGGATAGTATTGGTTATATGATGAAACATCTCGATGAATGGATGAAACCTGAGCAAGTGAAAACACCTCTTCATTTACTACCAGCAAAAAGTTTCATCATGAGAGAGCCTTATGGTTCTGTTCTTATTATTGGACCATTCAACTATCCTTTCCAATTGGTGATGGAACCATTGATTGGAGCTATAATTGGTGGGAACTGTGCGATCTTAAAACCTTCTGAGTCAACTGTTCATACAACGCTAGTGATTAATAAAATTATTTCTTCGATATTCCCTCCAAATTACATTCGTGTGGTTGAAGGAGAGAAGGAGGAAACATCTACTTTAATTCATGCACCTTTCGACTTCATTTTCTTCACGGGAAGTGTTGCGGTAGGAAAGATTGTCATGAAAGCTGCTGCTGAGCGTTTAACGCCTATCGCTCTAGAACTTGGTGGGAAAAGTCCAGCTGTTATCGATCACACAGCCAATTTAGAAGTGGCTGCAAAACGGATTGTTTGGGGCAAATTTGTGAATGCAGGTCAAACATGTGTAGCACCTGATTATTTACTGGTTCATCATGAAGTTAAGGACAAACTGGTTCATTTAATGAAAAAAACTATGTCTGATTTTTATGGAGAAGATATTCAGCAAAGCTCAGATTATGGGCGAATTGTTAATCAACGACAGTTCGACCGTTTAAAGGACTTGATTCAAAAAGAAAGTCAATATGTAAGTGCAGGAGGCCATGTTGATTCTGAAGACTTATATATCGAACCAACCTTACTAGAAGGCGTTAGCTGGGATAGTCCTTCAATGGAAGATGAAATTTTCGGTCCAATCTTACCAATCATGACGTACGACCGGTTAGAAACGGCTGTAAGACAAATTAGAAAGCTTCCAAAACCTTTGGCTGCTTATTTCTTCAGTGAAAATGAAAAAGCGACAAACTACTTCCTTGAGGAATTACCATTCGGTGGGGGATGTATTAACGATACTATTTCACATGTAGGAAGTTCACATCTTCCTTTTGGTGGCGTAGGTCCTTCTGGTATGAACGCTTATCATGGTAAGACAAGTTTTGAAGCGTTTACCCATGCAAAATCAATTTTGAAGAAAAGCACCAAACTTTCAGTTAATATAATTTTCCCACCCTATAAAAATAAAGTGAAATTAGTAAAGTCGCTTCTCCGATGATGGAGAGCGACTTTAGCTTTTTATTTGAAGGCATATTATCAATGTTTTTGCTTTTTCGCGAGACTCCTGCGGAATAACCAGAATTGAAAGACCCACAGCGAAAAACAATGAAGCGAAGGCTCAAAACACCACCTTGTGTGTCAACACCTTTGTAACCCACATCCTGTATACCTCACGGAACGCGTCCGCCTGTTTCTGTTTCAGCATCGCTTCGCTAGCTTCGAAACATGAAAGTGCGTAGTAACGAACATCAACAGCATAGTTTAGAATCAATCGAGACTATTGCTTTTCTGTTCACGATACGGAAGTAGAATAGAAACTTCCGTACCCTCCCCGACTTCACTATTAATTTGAATAGAGCCCCCATGTTCTTTTATGATTTTTTCTGAAATCATCATCCCTAGGCCAGTGCCTGTCTGCTTGGTTGTGAAAAAGGGTTCAAATATTTTATCCATAATTTCTTGTGACATACCGACTCCATTATCTTTAAATCGAATGGCGATCATTCTGTCACTTTCTATATCTATAGAAATTTGTAATGTTCCCTTGTGATCTAATACTTCAATGGCATTCTTCATAATATTAATAAAGACTTGCTTAATTTGATTTTGTTCACCTAATATAGATAAATTTAAGAACTTCCAATCCTCAAACAATTCAATTCCTCTTAAGTTTAATTCAGGTTTAAAAAGCATGAGTACATCCTGCAATGTTTTCTCGATTTGAAATTCTTTTGTAGTAGTTGCATGAGGTTTAGCCAATACTAAAAACTCACTAATGATTAAATTAATGCGCTCAAGTTCAGATTGAATTAAGGTCGTATACCCATGATAAGGCTGTTGTTTATCTTGATTCATCATTTGGATGAATCCAGATATAACGGTCATCGGATTACGAATTTCATGTGCAACACCTGCCGCAATTTCACCAGCTAGTTTTAGTTTCTCTGACTGAACAAGTAATTTCTCGGCTTCTTTTTTATAAGAAACGTCCCTTGAAATAACCGACATGGCCACCATACGACCTTTTCCGTCATAAATAGGAGAAAGGGTAAGCTGTCCATCAAAATAAGTACCATCCTTACGCATTTCTTTTGTTTCGAACAAGTGGTATGTTTCCCCTTGGAGAACTTGATTTAATCGTTCATTCGCATCATCTGTATTTTCTGGTGGTACGAGAGGAATATGATTTCCAATAGCCTCTTCTTTGGACCATCCATATTGCTTTTCAAATGCCGGGTTCAACTCGATTACTCGTGCTTCTAAATCGAAAACAGCGATTCCATCCTTCGCGTTTTCAAAAAATAACTGTAAATATCCTTCTTTTGAAAGAAGGGCACGCTCCATAGAAGCATGTTCATCCTTCATTGAATTCCAAGTTCGCTGTAGGAAAATTGAATGGATAATGGCGGTTAAACCTAAGAAGGTAAGTAAAGAAAGTAACACATACAAATCCGCATAACTGATCGTCAATCTATATGATTCAAAAGACAGATTAAATAAATAAATTATTTCTACAAATGTAATTGGAAAAAGAATTAAATTAATCGTAATGGAATGATATAATGATGCAATAAAGAGCGGATAAATAAATAATAATAGATGAACATAATCTGGAGCTTCAAGATTAATGTTCAGAATATACCCGTTCAATCCAGTCAAAAGGAATAGAACAAAGATTTTTTCATTTATTTGCATTTTATGTAGAACATATAATACAACCCAATATAATAAAGGAATAAGCGGGATATATGGTGTAAATGCATTTGGGATAAATAAACATACTAAAGAATGAACGACTAAACCGAATGCAAATAAATACAAGAACACTCGATTTCTTCTACGTAAAAGAATTAAATTTTCCATTTTCCACCTCAACTAATATCATCTATCAATATCATACATGATTTGACGTTGTCGGAAAATGATGAATTTTGTTATGATACATATATATATAGGGGGTTTTTAAAAATGAACGTAACATTTAAAGAAACAGAGACGATTGATTTACTGCGAAAATTAGTAGAAATTCCCAGCCCTTCAGGCTATACAAAAGAAGTTATGACCTTTATTGCAAATTACTTAAATGACATCCAAGTTTCTTTTAAAAAGTCGAATAAAGGTGCAATTATTGCTACAATAGAAGGGGAAGATACAACTAAACATAGGCTTTTAACAGCTCATACAGATACACTTGGCGCAATGGTCAAGGAAGTTAAGAGCAATGGCCGATTAAAACTTTCAATGGTTGGTGGCTTTAAATGGAATGCGGTTGAAGGAGAATCATGTACGATACATACTGCATCAGGAAAAACGTTTAGAGGGACGATTTTAATGCATCAAACCTCCGTACATGTTTATAAAGATGCTGGTTCTGCCGAGCGTAATGCAGAAAATATTGAAATTAGAATTGATGAAAAGGTGTTAAAAGCCGAAGAGACGAGAATGCTAGGGATAGAAGTAGGAGATTTTGTTTCGTTTGATCCAAGATTTGAACACATAACTTCAGGTTATATCAAATCTCGCCACTTAGATGATAAGGCAAGTACAGCGCTTTTATTACAATTAATGAATAATATCCAATCAGCTGGACTAAAGCTTCCATATACCACTCATTTTTACATTTCTAATAATGAAGAAATAGGATTTGGAGGTAATTCAAATATTCCGGCTGAGGTAGTCGAGTATATTGCAGTTGACATGGGGGCACTTGGTGACGGTCAAACATCAGATGAATATACCGTTTCAATCTGTGCGAAAGATTCATCTGGACCTTACCATTATGACTTAACAAGACATTTAGTAGATTTGGCAAAAGACCAAAACATTGATTACCAAATCGATATTTATCCGTTTTATGGTTCTGATGCATCCGCAGCGATTCGTGCGGGTTTTGATATAAAACATGCACTTATTGGACCAGGTATTGAATCTTCTCATGCATATGAGCGGACTCATGTTGACTCACTAAAACATTCGGCAGCCTTATTAGAAGCATATGTAAAATCTCCGATGTTAAAGGAACAGGAGGAAAACTAATGCTATCAACTGAATTACTCAGTTGTTTGCCAATAAAATATATTAAAGGTACTTTAC
>JBFELW010000097.1:0-7270 GCA_041551995.1 Paenisporosarcina sp. | reverse complement strand
TTTCCGAGCGGCTTCTAAAATCAATTGTATATCTTCATCTGACTCCGGAAAAACCACAACATTTGGCTCGACAGGAGGGTGAAATGATTCATCCTTACTAAACTTAAATAAATCAGTTTCACTTTGACTAAGTTTGTTTCTACCTATTAAATTAATGAGTGTTTCAATTAACAAATTATACCACCTCAATATGTAGTTTATTGTATAAAAATACTGTCATTCTATTCTCTTCTCTAACTGTAATACTCTATAAACTATAAGTCTAGTAGGGAATCTGAAGTAATCTCTTAAAACGAATTTTCTAATATTTTATATTTACAATTTTAAATGAATAAACTATACTTGCTGTATACAGTACACAGAATACATAGAGAGGCACTTGTATGGGGAGGATATCTATTGAAAAAAATAGCACAAACACTCTCTCTCGCAGATCAAGCGTATGAGATGATTCGACAGGAAATCACGTCAGGAAAGCTAGCGCCAAGTGAAGATTTACCTGAAGAAAAACTGGCTACTGATTTAGGTATTAGTCGAACACCACTTCGAGAGGCACTAAGAAAACTAGCCCTTGAAGGTCTGGTGGAACTACATAAAGGCAGACCAGCTACAGTTGCAACATTTACAAAAGAAGATTCATTACATCAAATGGAACTTAGAAGTGTATTAGAGATCTATAATATTGAAAAAATTGCGGTCAATCCCGATTCCAAGTTAATTCGAAGTCTAAAGAAAAATTTAGACATACAAATGCAAGCGGTTACAGCAGATGACTTTGCGACTTTTATCGATTTAGATCGAGAATTTCATTTATTATTGGCAGAAAAAAGTCACAATCCGCAGTTAAGATCCATTATTGAAGCAGTAAATACGGGTGTCAATCGCGCGTTTCTCGTGCTGTCCAATACATTACCAATTACTTCGAAAGAAGCAGTAGAAGAACATGTACTCATCGTGAAGGCACTAGAAAAGCAAGACTCACAACAGGCGAAAGCCGCAATGGAGAACCATATGGCGAATATTGAACGCCGATTTTTAATTTACTTTAATGAGGGGGAAGAACAAAAATGAAAAAATTAATAGTACTTTTAGCTTTGTTAACTTTAGTGTTAGCAGCTTGTGGACGTCCAGACGCTGGTGGAGATAAAACATCAAATGGAGGAGAAGGGGAAGAGTCGTACACCATTCGAATTTCCCATTTGGTACCTGAAGAACAATCTTCACATATGGCGTTAGAAACATTTAAAGAAAAATTAGAAAAAGAATCAGATGGTCGATTAACAATTGAACTTTATCCAAATGGACAACTATATTCTTCAGACCGTGAAGCCATTGAAGCGGTTCAATTAGGAAATGTTGAAATGACTTTACCTGCTGTAGCACCACTTGCTTCATTCAACGAAAAATTCATGGTATTTGACTTACCGTTTTTATTCAATACCAACGAAGCTGCTTACAAAGCACTGGATGGAGAACTTGGTCAAGAATTACTAGCTGATCTTGAAAAAGATAATTTAAAAGGATTAGTTTTTGGTGAAAATGGTTTCCGTCATACATCTAACAATGAAGGACCAATCGAATCACCAGAAGATTTAGAAGGTTTGAAACTAAGAACACTTGAAAATCCATTACATACCGATACGTTTAAAGCGTTCGGTGCGAATGCATCACCCTTCGCATTTGGTGAGTTGTACACAGCATTACAGCAAAACACATACGATGCAATGGAATGTCCAATTTCACTTTATTACACAAACAAGTTTTATGAAGTACAAGATTACTTAACGCTTACAGGACATGTGTATGCAGCAACCATTTTGTTAATGAACAACGACTTCTATAATGAACTTCCTGAAGACTTACAAGAATTAGTAATGGAAGCTTCTGAAGAATTCCGCGATGAGCAACGTGAAATTGCTCAAAAACAAGATGTTGAATTCTTAGATAAGCTGAAAGAAAGCGGTATGCAAGTCAATGAATTGACTGAAGAACAGAAAGACGTTTTCCGTGAGGCAGCTAAGTCTGTGTATGACGAGTATGTACCTAAAATTGGTGAAGATTTAGTAAATAAAGCACTAGAAGCGAATAAATAAAGAAATGGGTGAAGGATCAAGGTGCTTATGCCTTGATTCTTCCTTTTTGAAAGGAATGAGCGGAACATGATTAAGAAATTTGAACGTGTTGAAGAATTCTTACTCGTAGCGTCCCTTGTCATTATGGTACTTCTCATATTCGGCCAAGTGGTTGGACGGAAAGTATTTGAATCTGCTCCAAGCTGGACAGAAGAAATGGCTCGTTACATCCATATTTTCCAAGTGTGGATCGGCGCAAGTTATGCAGTGAAGACAAGACAGCATATCCGTGTTGAGGCATTTGTCACTAGATTTAAAGGTGTTCCGCGAAAAATAGTAGAGTCTATTTCCATTGTTATTTGGTTTGCTATTGCCTTATTTCTTGCCATATTCGGTACGCAACTAGTGATATCAAGTATTACGTACGGGCAAGTTACACCAGCAATGCAGGTACCCATGTGGATTCCATTTTTGGCGATTCCACTCGGAGGTACAGGCATGGCGATTCGTTTAATTCAACAGATTTTTGCAGTATGGCGTGGGGATTATGAACGACATCCTGAAGAGGAGGTTGTAGCATGACGATTGCCTTATTATTTGGAACACTGTTTATCTGTCTTCTAATTGGTGTGCCAATTGCTGTGTCCCTAGGAGTCTCTGCCTTGGTTGCGATTTACTTTGGTTCAACTCTTCCCATACAGATCATTGCGCAAAAAGCTTTTACCTCATTAGATTCATTTCCATTACTAGCTATTCCTTTTTTCATGTTAGCTGGCATATTAATGAGTAAAGGTGGCGTTTCAAAAAGATTGCTTCATATGGCTTCGGCTTTAGTCGGTTGGATGATTGGCGGATTATCTGCGGTCACTATAGTTGCTAGTATGTTTTTTGCAGCCATATCTGGCTCTGGTCCAGCAACAGTCGCTGCAATCGGTGGATTTATGATTCCGGAGATGAAAAAACGTAACTATGGCGGAGGATTTGCAGCTGCTGTATCCGCTGCATCCGGTTCAATCGGAGTTATCATCCCACCTAGTATACCTTTCGTTTTATATGGAGTAATTGGTAGTGTCTCAGTAGGTAGTATGTTCTTAGCGGGTATAATACCTGGGATTATTATTGGATTAGGATTGTTGATTACTTCTTATATCATTGCTAGGAAACGTGGGTATAAACCCGATGAGTCTATCGTATTTTCATTTAAAGATGTAGTAAAAGCAACACTAGATGCAAAATGGGCATTACTCATACCAATTATCATTCTTGGTGGTATATACGGCGGGTATTTTTCTCCAACAGAAGCCGCTGTAGTAGCAGTTGTATATGCATTCATAATTGGAATGTTTGTTTACAAAGAGTTAACATGGAAATCGTTTTACGAGAGTTGCCGAGAAGCAGTTGTGATTAATGCGACCACCATGATTATCATTGGATTATCGGTTTCCTTTGCCTACTTCATGACGTTGGAAAAAATTCCGGATGATATTTCTTCATTTTTAACTGAATTATCATCAAGTCCAATTGTTATTTTATTAGCAATCAATGTACTACTTCTTGTTGTAGGAATGTTCATTGACACCATTAGTGCATTGGTCATTTTAACACCTATACTATTACCGATCGTAACAGCTGTAGGCGTTGACCCAATACACTTTGGAGTCATTCTAGTAGCCAATTTAGCAATAGGCTTTATTACGCCTCCTTTAGGTGTTAATCTATTCGTAGCTTCTAGCGTCGGCAATGTGAAATTCGAAAGTATTGTCATCGCAATCATACCGTTCTTAGTATCGATGATTATTTGTTTGCTTGTCATTACATTTATCCCATCGATGTCATTATGGTTGCCAAGCTTTGCGAAGTAAACCTTAGTTAAGAGAGGCTGAAAAAAGATGTCTTTAACAATAAATGAACGTGCAAAACAATTATCTGTACCGGGGATCCGTCAATTTTCAAATCAACTGGTTCATTACCCAGAAGCAGTCAACTTGACGATAGGCCAACCCGATTTTCCGACACCTGATGCAGTCAAAGCAGCAGGAATAGCGGCGATTGAAAATAATTTAACAGGGTATTCTCATAATGCCGGGCTACTAGATTTACGAAAAGCCATCCACTCATTCTTTGAGGACACATATGGATTTTCATATAACCCTGAAACAGAAATTATCGTTACAAATGGTGCAAGTGAAGCAATCGACTCGGTGTTCCGTACGATTTTGGAGGAAGGAGACGAGGTGATTTTGCCTGCCCCATTATACTCAGCGTACGAACCGATTATCAAGTTATGTGGAGCTAAGGTCGTCTTTCTTGATACGTCAATCACGAACTTTCAACCATCGGCAGCTGCACTTGAATCTTTAATAACAGATAAGACCAAAGCGGTTTTATTTAACTTCCCGTCCAATCCAACAGGTGTTACGATTCTACCTGCTCAAATGGACGAACTGGCAGAAGTGTTAGCAGAAAAAGAGATTTTCATCATTACCGATGAAATTTACAGTGAAAATACGTTTATTGGTGAACATAAATCATTCGCTTCCTATAGTAATTTAAGAGAACGATTGTTTTTATTGCATGGTGTATCTAAATCACACTCCATGACAGGGTGGAGAATTGGCTTTATTCTAGGGCCTGAAGAACTCATGCAACATGTCATCAAAGTTCATTTATACAATTCGGTTTGTGCGTCGGTGCCCGGGCAATATGCTGCAATGGAAGCACTAAGAAATAATCGACATATTCCAGCTGAAATGAATAAAGAATATATCAAACGCCGAGATTTCGTTTATGAACGCTTGATCGAAATGGGTCTTGATGTCGTTAAACCGAATGGAGCCTTTTATATTTTTCCTTCTATTAAAGAGTTCAACATGACATCCTTCGAATTTGCAACGAGACTGCTAAAAGAAGGTAGCCTAGCATGCGTACCGGGAACGGCCTTTACAAAATACGGTGAAGGTTTTCTACGCATCTCCTATGCCTACGCAATGCCTGTCTTAGTAGAAGGCATGAATCGATTGGAAGCCTTTTTGGAAAAATTAAGAAAAGAGTAACACAACAATTTAGTCCCTTTCCTTGATGTCCGATTCACACACAATTTACCCTACTTAAAGGAGTCCTATATATGGCAGAATTATTATGGTCAACACCAGGAAAACTACGCTCACTACTATGTGAAGTCGTTAGGTGGAGAAGTTTGACTATGTCAGATGGAGAGCGGGACTTTCCAATGAAAATCCAAGCAAAGTTAATGGACGTTCCTTACTTTGCACAGAATCCAGATCACATTGAGCTCACTGAAGCCGACCTTGGTCGAAAATTACTTACAGCATTATACAAACACCCGGAAGCCAAGGAAACCGTTGTACTCCTTAGTCATTTCGACACGGTTGCAACAGAAGTTTATGGCGATTTAGAGCCTCTCGCATTTGAACCTGAAATGCTTACACACGCATTGCTGGAGAGAAAAGAAGATTTACCCGATGATGCAAGGAAAGACCTTGAGTCAGGTGAATATTTATTTGGGCGAGGGACAATGGACATGAAAATGGGGCTCGTGATGCATATGGGATTGATTGAAAAAGCCGCTGCTGAACAATGGCCAATCAACCTGATATTGCTAACAGTTCCTGATGAAGAAATGAACAGTTCAGGGATGCGCGAAGCCGTATTAAAGTTAAATGATATGCGTGATCAGCATGACTTGACCTACAAACTCTTTTTAAACGGGGAACCTGTTTTCTCACAAGAGCCAGGAGATCCGAAGTACTACATCTATTCGGGAACGATTGGAAAAATCATGCCTTCCGCTTTATTTTACGGAATGGAAACGCATGTTGGCGAGCCGCTTCACGGAATCACGGCAAACTATATTGCGTCGTATTTAACTCAGCGTATGGAATTCAATTCTTTATTCCAAGAAACGGTTATGGGTGAAAAGACACCACTACCAGTATCTCTTCAACAAAAGGACTTGAAAGCGGAGTACTCGACACAAACGCCAAATCGCGCCATCGCCTTGTACAATGTCTTTTTAATGGAGCGAAATGCATCTGAAATCATGGATATATTCGAACAAGTCGCTCTAGAATCAGCTGCCGCTTGTAATAAAGACTACCAAGCAGTATGCAAACGTGAAGGGTTTAGTCCAGCGGGAGAAATCCAAGTCATGCGATTTGACGATTTGGTCGAGTATGCTGTGAATAAATTCGGTGCTGAATACGTCGACAGTGTCAAAGCTTATATTTGCGAAAATAGAGATTTGGATGACCGTGAAAAATCATTCCGCATTGTGGATACACTCGTGATCCAGTGTCAAGAACTTTCCCCAATGATCGTGTTACTCTATACACCACCATACTATCCCGCTGTTAACTCAAGCGAAGATGAAGTGGTTAAAGCATGTGTGCAGTATGTGAAGAATAAAGGCAATCAAGACTTTAAACTTGCGGTGGAGGGCATTCACTACTTTAACGGAATTTCCGATTTAAGCTACGTGAATTACAAAGATACAACAGGTGGATGGCAAGTATTTGAAAAGAATACACCGGTATGGAACGCTTCATACTCCATTCCTTTTGAAGCAATGGCCAAACTCCAAGCACCCATCTTAAACGTCGGCCCCCATGGCAAAGATGCACACAAACGAACAGAACGCCTCAACATCAAGAGCGCATTCTACGAAGTGCCAGCATTAGTAGAAGGCATGGTCAAAGACGTTTTGGCTAATAAAATATAAAAGAAACCTGACAGTTGGCTATTCCGCTGTCAGGTTTTTTTGCATGTTAATATTATGTCACATTTTCTATATCGTAGGGTATATCCAGACTTGATTTTCGTTTCAAGCGGACGCTTTCCGCGGGCACGGCTTCAGCCTCCTCGACGAGCAAGCTCGTCTGCGGGGTCTTTAGCTCATGCTTTTCCCGCTGGAGTCGCCGCCTTTCACTACAATCACTTAACTAAAAGGAGCGATTCATTATGTAACAGAACGTCAATAGAAATAATCAAAATTTGTAGTAAATCATAGGCTAAATATTAGAATTTAACGAAGTTTTGCCTTTTTAATTTGAACCAACTACTATATTTAAGGTTTTTAGTGGCCTAAGCTTACTTGTTTTAGGACAAGAGGCTGTCTAATAAGTACAAATAATAACCAGGTGAAGATAAATATCCCATTAATGGGGATTCCGTGTTGCTTG
>JBFELW010000096.1:0-7287 GCA_041551995.1 Paenisporosarcina sp. | reverse complement strand
TATAGAAAAAACGCTTGCTGAAGATGAGTTTCTTCAGCTCGAATTCCAAAAGTCTCATGAACTCAACTCACTTTCGAAGAGTTCCATGTATCGTCTCTCTGCACCGATTTTCTTATTTTCGATATGAAGGATTTCTATTTCGTTCTGATTCAAGGCGTCGATAGCCCTTTGTAGTGGAATCTTGTTTTCACTGAAGATCAGACGGTTTCCACTCTGTTCTACATGTAGGCAAGCAGCCGTAAAAACAGCATTTGCTTTTTCTGGCTCAGAAACAGTAACTGTATAATGCGGTACATTAAAATCTTCTAATGACTCTTCTAAAATCTTTCCGTCTTTCATGAAATAGATGGTGTTAGTCATCTTGTCGATTTCCTCAAGATTATGAGAAGAAATGATTACAGTCGTTCCTTTAGCGTGAAGGTCCATCAAGATGTTCCGCATTTGAATTGAACTTGTTGGGTCCAATCCATTAATCGGTTCATCAAGTAAGATGAGCTTCGGATTGTTGAGGACAGCCATGGCGAGCAACAAATGCTGTTTCATCCCTAAAGAGTAGCTACGTACACGTTTCTTTGCATAGCTGTCCATCCCTATGTATTCTGCGACTTCTTTCGCTTTTTTGATTGGAAGTTTCTGCGCATGGCATATAAATTTAAGATGGTCTTCTCCAGTCAGATCTCCATATAAGACACGATTGTCCTGTAAATAAGAAACTTCATAAAATATGGAAGGATCTTTATGGTCTTTGCCAAGAATCTTGATATGACCTTCTTGGAAAGGCAGTAGGTTCATCAGACAGTTCATCATCGTCGTCTTCCCAGAACCATTAGGACCTACGAGTGCCACAATCTTCGGCTCCTCAATTTTGAACGTGATATTCTTTAATACCTCCTGTTGTTTAAAACGCTTCTTTAATCCTGTTACATCAATAATCATGACATGACCCCTTTTCTCAGTTTCACTGCGCCAAACGTTGCAACGAGTACAATAAGAGTACAAATGGACAACGATAACATTGCCTGACGATAAGTGAACAACTCATTCTCATTAATTACGGCATATTCACCGTTCAGGATAGGATAAACCTCGAAATAATGGAACGGCAGCCAATGCGACCAAGTTAGAAGAGATGCCTGTTCGGTCAACATTTGACCTAAAATGATTACTGCTACAGTCAGCCCGATGGCAAGTACTGCACGATTTGTTAATACAGAGAACAAAAACAATAGGGAAAATCCTAAAGCAAGGATCAATAAGAATAATCCGAGCCCTCTAAACAAGAATTCTGTCATTGTCAGAAAAGTGTAAGTCCGTTCCGGTCCATAAATGAGAACTGGATAATTCCAGTCACCTAGACGATTGAAAAATCCGCCAAGACCAAGACCTGTCATGGTAATCAAAAAGACAAGCAGAAGAGAGCCTCCCATCACGGTAAGCCATTTTGAGATCCAGAACATTGATTTTCTAATAGGCTGCGTACGTAGCATTTGAATAGGACCGTTCTTACCAAACCCTTCTTTTGTAAGGATATCAGTGAACAAGAAGAGCACGAAAAAGAGTCCCAATAGACCAAAACCATAACCGAATAGGTAGTAGATGAAAAAGAAACCGGAAGAAGAATACTTTTCAGCTGCATCAGTAACTAAATCTTTTATTAATGGCGAATCATATTCTTCATCGTACAAACTGTGCCATGAAGCATAGTTTGTTGGAAATACTGGCTGAATTGAATTTTCTTCCATCCAACGCACCTGTTCCATCGTAGAAAGGACTGTGAACGGTGTCGGCCAACGATAACTTTTCACGATTGTCTGAAGTTCTTCTTTCTTATTCTCTTCCATACGTAGCGTGTTCATAATCTCACCCTGCCAATAGAGTGACCAATCATGATTTGTTACACCCTCAAACATCATTTGATGAGCCTCAAACTGTCGTTTAGTGACTTCTAAAAAGTTTTGTAGGACATAATCAACCATTCCCTCTCTTTTCTCTACTTCTTCAATTTCCTTCATTGCCTGTTCATAGGCTTGTTGATGTGAATCCAGGCTCTCCGCTATCATGGCCTGTGCCTCATCGAGACCCATATCCTTTTGATTGACATAGAAATAATAGCTGCCGACTGCAGTCAAGAGAATAGCCAATAGGACATATGTATATCGCGAGCGCTTCATCTTTATCAGCTCTAATCGCAATAAGTGAATCATATCTTTCCCCCTTTTTTATGTATAAGGTATTTATTCTAGCAATAAAATAAATCTCCTTTAATTTACTCCAGTATTTTCTATCTATGGAACCTATTTCTTCCGATTGGAATTATTGATATACTTTTGAGAAAGGAAGGGGAGGTACGTAATGAAAAAAATGATAGTTCTATTTTTAGCTGGTTTCTTGCTCGTGGGGTGTCAAGAAACAGAAGTACAAGAAGAAGCAGAAGTTGAACCATGGGTAGATGATCGTCCACTTTATGTTTCGAATGCCAAGCCTCGATCGCTGTATATAGATGAAAATGGTGTAGATATTAATTCACAAATCGTACTCTATTGTTGGGGGAAAGTATTGAGTGAATGTCCTACAGAATTGACTAAATCACCAAAAGAAGCATTAGAGAATAACCGAAAAATAAAAGTCAATACAGGCAATCGTATTAATCTAATTATTGATATTGACCCGAGTAATCCATTACCATTTCCTGACCAAGGAGAACTTTACCTTTATGAAAATGATAAGTACACGCTTGTTGAAGTTCAAGATAATTCTTTCAATCTCCCGAATGTAGAAGGAATATATACGTACGTGTATAAGGTGATTTATGATTCAGATGTGAAAGGAATTACATTCTATGCGTTTGATGCAAATGTACGTAACTAAATTAGTATAAATCGGAACATAAAAAGTGGATTTAAGAATTTAATCTTAAATCCACTTTTTAAGGTTTACTCTTCTGTAGTTTTAGTCATTGCACAATTTGTTGAGCAAGTAACGGTTCCTCTAAAAGATGCAATCCAATGATCCCCAGCATCAATTCTAGATTGATAAGATAAATTTCCAGTCCAACCACCTGAGTTATAACCAATTGAAGATGGAATAGTGGCGCCTTTGGAATAAGTTCTTTGTTCAGTTACTGTTTTAGAATAAGCAGCAACCTCTACTAAATTTGATGATTCACCGGTTGCACCAACCGATATTGAACCTCCCAAAAAACCTCCGAATACTAGTCCTACTGATAAAACACCTACTAACACTTTTTTCATGATAATACCTCCTCCTGATATAGTTTATGTATTTAACAAAAATACATATTTACATATTTCTACAAAAATGTAAATTCTCCTTCTTTTTTTATTAGTAAAGACCCTTTAATTGAACTACCTCTTGATACATATCGTCCTGCACACTTGAATGTTCCAAAACTCGTCCTTTTCTGAACACGGCACAAATGGTTAAAATCACATCTGTAACTTTAAGAGATAATTTGCATTAATTTCAACGTTATTTTACACATAGATAAAGAAACCCAGTAACCTTGACGTAATAAGTTACTGGGTTTCTATGGTAGCTACTGATAATTGGTTATATGTAACCTTCTCATGATAACTCTAATAGTGATACGAAAGAATTGGTCCCTAATTTAAAAGCTTACGTTCTTAGAGAGTTTGAGTTGCTTCAGTCATCGCTAGCTTTTTTGTGCTAGCCTTTTTCCCGAATAAGCCGGTATAAAGGAGAATTGTACCGACCATTAAAATGATTCCAATATAAACGGACATCATGCTTGGAACTAAGTAAGCGCCAATAATAATCGTGGAACGAGCTATGAAATCTGCACCACTAAATGAGATATTGGAAAAGGCTGAATATGACCCTCTTTTATCCGCAGGAATCATGTTTGCCTGCTCAGCATTCCTAACAGGAGAATAGACTAACTCACCCAAGGTCGCTACGACACTAAAGAGAAGAAGCATATACCAAGTATTCGCAGAGGTCATAACAATATAGCCGATACTATAGATGATCAGTCCAACTAGTATTACCTTTTGTTTATTGAAGCGATCGGTAAATTTATTGATTAGGAACGTAAAACAAACGACCAGAAGCATGTTCTGGATATTGAGTATACTTAACATCCTCACTCCAACGATTTCAAAATCTCCAATAGTTACGGGTACAAAGCTTTCCGATAACCGAACTCCAATATAACTGTTTAATGAGAATTCAGCAGCAAAGATGAACATTGAACCGACTACGACTTTTACAAAAGGCGTGTCCTGGAAAGCTACTTTATAATTTTGAAGCAGATCAAGTAGCACATTTCTATGCTGTTTTTTCAGTTGGTTCTTATGCTCATCCTTTAGCCAGATTGTATAAGCAATCGGAAGACAGGCAGAGGTCACTGACAACATTGCAAACAATTCTATTTGATGATTCACATATAATAATCCGCCTAACGCGGCACCGACAGCTAAAGATAAATTAACCAACCAATAATCGATGGCATATACAGCTTTTCGATTTTCAGGAGTTGTCGAATCAATAATAATGGCGCGCATTGCCGGTCTTCCCAAACTACTCGTGATGATATAGGCCACATAGGCAGCCGCAAATAACCAAATCAAATTATCGGTTGGCACTAAACTGACCGTCATGAACAAGAAAAGCAACGCGCTCAGCGAAGAAGTCGTGACCAACACTTTCTTCCTGCGGAATCGATCAGAGATATAACCACCAACTAAATTGACAAAAAAACCAATAATGACTGTAAATACTAAAAATAGACCTGCCCACACCTTACTTATTTCCTGTGCAAAAAACAACGCCATGAAAGGCATAACCGCTGATGAAACACCTCTGTTAAAAAAAGATGTAATTAAGCGGACTTTTATATTACGTGGATATTCATTCCATTTCATGTAGTAATCCTCCTCCATATTCTGTATATTAAACTAGACCATAGATATGAAAAACGGACAAATTCCAGAAAAACGTCTACTTTTAAAGGAGAAAGAAATGGAGAAACACTTATTAACTTTATGGAAAGCTATTCCTTCAGGACGAGTTAAACACGAAGAAATAGCGAAATCTCTTGATTTAAGCGCAAAACAGGTAACCCGATATATAAAAAAATGGACAGCTCAGGGCTGGCTTACTTTTACGTCCGGACGAGGCAGAGGAAACGTCTCAAAATTGCTTTGGCTAAAAAATGTTGAAGAAATATACGAGGAACAACTTATGAAGATGATCGACCAAGAAGCTGTTGAAGAAAGCAGCAAGTTTTTGCTGTATGACTGGTCGATTGAAAGTAAACTGCGATTACTTAATAAGTTTCGATTAAAATTCGGATATTTTCAGAGTTCCAATGAAGTCGATAAACTTATTATTCCTAGAAAATATCCACTTTTGACCTTGCATCCATTGGAAGCAATAAATGTACAAAGTGCCCATATGGTTGCCAATGTCTTTAACCGACTGGTAGCAGTTAATGAGGATGGTTCAATTTCACCGGAACTTGCCCATGCTTGGGATTTAATAGATTCCAGGCTTCGGGTGTACTTAAATAAAGATGTGAAATTTCACGATGGCTCTTTATTAACTGCTGACGATGTGGTGATGTGTATGAATCGATTGCGTAATCATGTTTACTTTAAAAAGTTATGGGAGCCAGTGAAAGAAGTAAAAGCTGTTGCTCCACTAGTAGTTGACTTTCACTTTCCTCGTGGCTGCAGTTATTGTCTTCAAATGCTCGGGATGATAAATTCGAGTATTTATAAAGAGAATAAAGGTAAAGTATTTGGTACTGGAGGGTTCTATGAAGAGGAAAATCAAGAACATAAAACGTCCTTGAAAGCCTTTGTAGATTATTTTCAAAAAAGACCTTTACTGGATGTGGTTGATTTCGTTCAAGTGCCAAAAGATTTTGATATCGTTTATCGACCTGCAAATCAAGAGAATGAAGAGCCTACATTCCAAGTAGAAAGTGATTCAGGATTTGGTGTCGTTATCATGAATGCATTTCGTCCTTCATCAATTCAGTACAAAGACGTCCGTGATTACTTGCATTATATTATAGCGAAACATCGCAAAGACATAAGCTTTTATCATACACGTGCTTTGCCAAACTCAGAGAGTTGCTTAATAGGTCAAAGTCAGCATCATACAGTACCTCAGGTAGAACGTCCGAATTTTGATGAACCACTCATCTTAAAAGCAGTAAAAGATACAGAAAAAGCAGCAATATGGTTAAAAGAAGTATTCGAAAAAGAAAATATCCCTTTGGAAATTCAGTGGATGTCTTATGAAGACAAACTTTTAGATCATGGTGAAAATCAACAAGCGGACCTTTTCATACATGGCGAAGTGTTTGAAATGAATCAAAACTTTTCCTTTTATTACTTTCTTAAAAACAGCAATTCACCTTTAGCTGCTATTCTAACTAAAAATAAGAGAATGGTTGGTTTCCTTGATAAATATTCACAGACCCCTTTCGAAGAATGGACTTCTCTAAACTTGAAAATTGAAAAGATGCTTTTGGAGTCATCGATAATGATTCCCCTATATTATGAGAAGCGTCAAATTCCTTTTTCAGCAGATTTGATGAACATTAAAATAAGTCACTTTGGTTATGTGGATTTTTCAAATCTATGGGTGAGACCGGTTATTAAAGAATAATTAAAATCTTAGGGAATGAAACTGTTCAGCTGTGTGTTAGCGTATCTTTCTGATTTAAACAAAAACACTAAAAAAATAAGTTCCATAGAGGAAGGTGTATGTTATTTTTCCTTTTTTAGTTCCGACCATATTTGATTTCATAATTTACTATTTCTTCATTTTTCCCCTGAACTGTTTTAATTTCATTAAATATAAAGTGAAAAGATTATTGATTGTCTTGATTCTTTATTACTATTTAAGAATCCGTTTACCCGATTACTGACTTGATAATTAAAATATGCATTTAGATGGTGAAACCATCAATGAATGAAGTTCTTTTATATCTAGTAAAAACCCTCAACATTCACTCTGACCAGATTGGACGCTAAAAAACCGTTCACAAAAGTTCACTTTTGTGAACGTATTTAATTTACTTATATTTAGTCGTTTATGTAGTTCGTAAAACTATTAAATCATTTTATGAACGTTCTCATTTTGACAGATACTTTTACGGAGTGATGTTCTTTATTTTCATTCACTAGATCAGTTCGGCCGGAGAGCTGCATATATAATAGAAGAAACTATAGATTTCCATTTGTAGATCTAATCATAAATTTATTTTTCTTCCCTGATAATATCGGAGAGCCT
>JBFELW010000095.1:0-7299 GCA_041551995.1 Paenisporosarcina sp. | reverse complement strand
AGGGCCACCAGATTTAACTATACGACCTTGCATCATCACATGTACCTTGTCTGGAGTTATATAGTTTAGTAAGCGTTGGTAGTGAGTAATGATTAAACATCCAAAACCTTCACCACGCATTTGATTTATACCATCTGAAACTATTTTAAGTGCATCAATGTCTAGACCAGAATCAATTTCGTCTAAAATAGCGAATTTTGGCTTAATCATCATTAATTGAAGTATTTCATTACGTTTCTTTTCTCCGCCAGAGAATCCTTCATTTAAATAACGTTGCGCCATCTCTTGATCCATCTCAAGGTCTTCCATCTTCGAATCAAGCTCACGAATAAATTTCATGATTGAGATTTCATCGCCTTCTTCGCGACGAGAGTTTATTGCTGAACGTAAGAAGTCAGCATTCGTTACCCCATTTATTTCACTTGGGTACTGCATAGCTAAGAAAAGTCCAGCTTGTGCACGTTCATCTACTGCCATTTCTAACACATCTTCGCCATCCAAAGTGATTGAGCCAGATGTAACTTCATATTTTGGGTGACCCATAACAGCTGATGCCAAAGTTGATTTACCAGTACCATTTGGTCCCATTACTGCATGAATTTCGTTTGTATTAAGTGTTAAGTTTAAACCTTTAAGAATCTCCTTACCATCAATGGAAACATGAAGATCTTGTATAACTAAAGTCGACATTTTACTACCTCCAAGTGTATAAATGAATGAAAAAATCATTCTTAATTTATTATCATTCTAATCTTAACTGAAATTCCAAGCCCATGCAAATCTTTTAGACATACCTATAAAAAGAATAAAATCCTTTACTAAATAAGAATTTACTAGAATTAGCAAGTATTTTCTCATATTTATAAATCATTCATTTCATTTTCAATGAAGAGTTTCTAATTGAGAAATAATTTCACTCAGATTCGACAAAAAAAGTCAATGAACGATGTTCATTGACTTTCAATTCATATGCATATTAAATGTCTCGATGTACCTGTCTTTCTAAACGAGCAAGTACTTGTTGACCTAGTTCATAATCACGTTCTCTTCTCATTTCAACTCTCATGCGTAAATTTGCATCATGTTGGTAATCAACATAACCTATACCATGTGTACTCCTAAAAGCTTGATCCATTCTTTCAGTGTAGTTGAAGCCAAGTGATTGGATAGTGAATCATTCCTTTCAAGTTTTCAACTCTGTAAAACTCTGTAGAGTTGTTATCATCACATTGTATGTATTCCCTCTTTAAAGAAGTCTAAACAAAAAAACGCCCGATTTCTCGGACGTTTTTTAAATATTATTTTGAAACCTCGTTTAAAATGCTTGATGGCGCTAGTTCTGCTTCTTCTAGAAGAGCATTTAATTCAGCATCTGCTTCTTCAAATTTAGCATTAGCTTCATCAAATACAACTTCACCTTCAGTTGCTAGAACTTCAGACTTGATTGTATACGATTCTTCAATTTTAGTTAAAGCACTTTCTATTTCCTCTTTTTGTTCAGAAAGAGTTTCAGGCACTTCAAGTGCTTGTACTTGAGCAATTGTGTTGTCTGCAGATACTTTTGCCGCATCCTTCATCTTTTGAAGCTCTTCACCTTCAGGTAATTCTTCTGCACCTTCAAATGCATTTAAGTCAGCATCAGTTTTATTGATTTCTTTTGAAATTGATAGATAGAATTTCATTAAGTCCACTGTTGTATCACTTTTCACATCTTCTTTAGGTGTGTCGGTAGTCGTTTTTTCTGTTGTTTCATTGTTGTCTTCCGAACATGCAGCTAGAAGCATAGTTGTAGCAACAATTAATAGAAGTAATTTTTTCATAATGTCTAGTCTCTCCTTTGATATCATCTATAACGCTTTGTTATCCTATCATAGTAAATTTCTACTGTAAAGAAATTATGATTTGACGGAAAATAAAGAATACTTTGTAATATTTTCATAATTTAACTAGGTTTATTAAGTGAAAATCGATTCGTAATTAAGGCTAGCGCTCCATCTCCAGTAACGTTAGTCGCGGTTCCAAAACTATCCTGTGCAAGGTAAAGTGCAAGCATTAGAGCAATCATCGTTTCATTAAATCCAAGCATTGAGCTAAGCAACCCTATTGCCGCCATAACAGCTCCCCCAGGTACACCAGGTGCAGCAATCATTGTAACGCCCAACATGAAAATGAAGGGAATAATCTCTTTAAAATCTACGGGTTGACCATTTATCAATAGGACTCCAATAGCACAAGTAACTAAAGTAATTGTACTCCCTGATAGATGAATGGTGGCAAATAAAGGCACTGTAAAGTTTGTTACTTTCTCAGAAGCACCCGTTTTTTTTGCTTGAGCTAATGTCACTGGTATCGTCGCAGCTGACGACTGAGTTCCAAGTGCAGCAAAATACGCTGGTGACATAATTTTTAATAACTTAAATGGGTTTTGTTTATTCAAAGCACCTGCAACAGTATACTGCATGACAAGCATGATGAAATGCAGCAAGATGATAAGTAAGAAAACAATCGCAAAGACAGATAATATTTTTGCTACTTGCCCACCGAATGTCATGTTCATAAAGATACCAAAGATATGAACTGGTAATAAAGGAATAATAACCTTCCCAATAACTTTCTCTATAATACTGTTGAATTCATCAAATCCTCGTTTTAATGAAACACTTTTTGTAGCGGCCATGCCAATACCAAAAATAAAAGCAAGAAGTAACGCCGACATGATTCCCACAGCTGGAGGCATATCAACTTTAAAGAATGCTGTAGCAAGTGCCTCTTCAGGATTCGAAAAAGATTCGCCAGACGATGCAGAAATGAATCTAGGTAAAAGAAATGATGCCACAATCATTGCCATTAAGCCTGCAATGATCGTTGAGCTATAGGCAAAAAAAGTGGCTAGTCCTAATAACTTTCCTGACCCTTGACCAAGTTGAGCGATTCCGGGTGCAATAAAGGCGATGATAATTAGCGGAACGACAAAACCTAAAAAGTTGCCGAATAATCCATTAAAAGTTGCCATGAGTCTTACGCCATTTTCAGGAATAAATGAGCCGAGTAAAATACCAAGCGCTATGGCTAAGACAATTCGTGTTAATAAACCAATTTTAAGTTTTTTCATGTTGTCCTCCTTATATATTGCGTTCAAAAAAGATAAAGCCACTTTATCACACCTACTCGCTAAAGTGAATGGAGTTATAAAATGGCGGAATATTTAATTTTAAAATATTTCATTAGAGTTTGCTAAACCAACTGAAATATTCACTCCATTATAAAGGACGTTTCACATGTCCTATTGACACATGAAACGCCCTTTTTTAAAATCTATTTATTTAACTGGAACGACTGAACCGCCCCATTCTTCTAAGATAAAGTCCTGAATTTCTTTAGACTTAAGTACTTCAACTAAAGCTTTAATTTCTTCATTGTTTTCATTTCCAGCTTGTACTGCAATTATGTTTACATAAGGAGACTCTGAGTTCTCAATAGCGATTGAATCTTCTAACGGATTAAGTCCTGCATCAATTGCATAGTTTGAGTTGATTAATACAGCGTCGCCTTCTTCATTTTCGTACATTTGAATTAGTAATGAAGCTTCATATTCCGCTTCAAACTGTAAGTCTTTCGGATTGTCTACAATATCCTTCACTTCAGCTTTTGTCTTATCAATTCCTTCAGCTAATTTAATCAAACCTTCAGCCTCTAACATGGATAAAACACGTCCATGGTCTGCAACAGAATTACTGATTAAGATTGTTGCTCCTTTTGGAAGTTCATCCAGAGAATTGTACTTTTTAGAATATACACCTATTGGTTCTATATGAATTCCACCAGCATTTGCAAAATCATATCCATGATCAGCAATCTGTGATTCTAGGTAAGGTATGTGTTGGAAGTAATTAGCATCCAAGTCCCCAGACTCTAAATCTTGGTTTGGCAAAATGTAGTCTTGATACGTTTCAATCACTAGATCGATCCCTTGCTTTTCTAATATAGGTTTTACTTGTTCTAGTATTTCTGCGTGAGGTACATTAGAAGCACCTACTACTAATTCTTTACTCTCGCCACCTGAACCTGATGTGGAGTCATCCCCAGTTCCACAAGCCCCTAGAGTTAATGCACTTACTGATAGTAAAATTCCTGCTACAAATTTCTTCATGATATTCTCTCCTTTTTGTCTTTAATATCTATGTGATCGAGAAATTCTCGAAAGCACCAATTTAACGTTTATCTGCTTTTGCAGTAATCCCATCGCCAACCCACTGAACGATAAAAACGATGAGTAATATGATGATTGTTGAAGCAAGTGTTACATCTTCTCTACTTCGTTGGAATCCATCAAGGTATGCTAGTGTTCCTAATCCACCAGCACCAATTATACCTGCCATCGTTGTATAGCCAACCAGCGCGATAGCTGTCACTGTTATTCCAGATAATAAAGCTGGCAATGACTCTGGTAATAAAACTTTCCAAACAATTGTAGATGTTTTGGCACCCATGGAGCGTGCGGCTTCTATAACACCTTTATCAATTTCCCTTAATGCAATTAACACCATACGTGCGTAAAACGGTGCAGCACCTATAATTAACGCTGGTAAAGCCGCATTTGCTCCTCGAATCGTATCTAGTAAGAACCTTGTAAAGGGTATTAATAAAATGATGAGAATAATAAATGGAATGGATCTAAAAATGTTAACGAATGCACCTGTGAGCCAATACACGATTTTGTTTGCCCACACTTGATGAGGACTAGTTAAAAACAAAAGAATTCCTAAGGCTAGGCCTATGACAAATGTAAATCCTGTTGCCATTACCGTCATATAAATGGTTTCAAGAGTGGCTTCCCACATTTTTTCCCAATCTACGTTAGGGAATAGAGTTTCAATCATGTGAGATAACCTCCGTATGCACTTCTTGTTCATGTAAGTACTGAATAGCTTGGTCAATGGCTAACTCGTTTCCATCAAGTTGTAAATAAAGAGTTCCATAGGCTCCATTTTGTGTTTGAGCAATATTGCCATGGACGATATTCACTTCTACTTCGAATTGTTTAATTAATCTCGACAAAATGGGTTGCTCCGTTCGATCGCCAACGAACACTAATTTCACGAGTTGTCCAGAAGGATATTGCTCAATAAGATGCGTTATTGTTTGGTTTGCCGTCTCAGAACCATTTACTTGTGCGACAAATCGTTTCGTTATTGCTTGTTCAGGTGATTGGAAAACTTGTAGTACATTTCCTTGCTCAACCACTTTACCTGACTCCATTACCGCAACACGATGACAAATTTTACGTATAACATGCATTTCATGTGTGATTAACACAATCGTTAGATTTAAACGTTTGTTTATATCCACTAATAGCTCCAATATAGAATCCGTTGTCTCTGGGTCCAGTGCCGATGTTGCTTCGTCACACAATAATACCTCTGGGTCATTTGCGAGTGCTCTAGCGATTCCCACACGTTGTTTTTGTCCACCTGATAGTTGTGAAGGATATGCTTTTTCGCGACCAGACAAACCAACTAACTCTATTAGTTCTTGTACTCGTATTTTAGATTTAGATTTTGATATACCTGCAATTTCGAGAGGGAAAGAAATATTTTCCTCTACTGTTCTTGACCAAAGTAAGTTGAAGTGTTGGAAAATCATACTTACTTTTTGCCTTGCTTGTCTTAACTGTTTTCCAGAGATTGCTGAAATCTCTTGACCATTCACACTTACTGTTCCTTCAGTAGGTTTCTCTAACCCATTTAACAATCGAATTAACGTACTTTTCCCTGCACCACTGTATCCGATGATTCCGAAAATTTCTCCTTCATTAATGGTTAAATTGACGTTATCGACTGCAATCAATTGTCCTTTACTTGCAGTAAATGACTTAGATAAATTTTCTAGTTTAATCATTTCTCTTTCACCCTATCTTTTCACTTTTATGTTCGCATTTATTGATACGGTTTTGAAAAACATAAACAGTCTTATCTCAAAACATGTAATTACTAACCAAAAAAAAATATCCTTTCTGCAGATAAGCAGAAAGGACATGAACGCACAATTATATACGTTGACCGATCTCTCATCTTTCAAAGCAAAAATTGCTTTGAGTGAATTGGCACCATTTCACATATGTGACGGTTGCTGGGTTTCATAGGGCACTATCCCTCCACCTCTCTTTATAAGAGCGACACTATTAAGTTTTTTTAAGTACGAGAGATAATGTAACATGATATTTTCCATGCGTCAATTATTTTTCCTTAATTTTTCGTATAGATAAGGAACTGAATGAAAGGCATATATTTTTTCACGGATTTCACCTTTTTCAAAAATAAGTAAACAAGGAACACTCTCTATTTGAAAATCGTTTGCTAATGTATTTTCAAAGTTTAAATTAGCTCGACCTATAGGAGTATCTATAACCAACTCTTCAACTACAGATAACATTTTTGAAGCAACTTGGCATGTTCCACACATAGGGGTATATAAATAGTAAGCAGACAATTCTGCATCACTTGAGATGGTTTCCCATTCTTTTCGATTCCATTCTTTCATACGGTTCATCCTTTAAGCAAGAAATTCAATTTTTACATCTATATTAGCATTGGACAATACAGACGCAAGAATGTTTAGAGGGGTAGTTGCGACTTCGCGATAGATAGGTTCTGTATAAAGATGTATGGCTTCAGAGAATTCTCGTTTCATTAAGGATCTCAGCTTTTCACCTGATGCATCTGCATCGAAAAACACATAAATCTCTTGTTCATCATATGGAGATAACAACTCTTCAAGCCTCGTGGCACTTATTGTACCATTCGTACATATAATTTCAACAGATTCTGCTAATACAATGTCTAATCTTTGTTTATCAGATCGACCTTCAACAACCATCACTTTACCGGTTTGCATCATCTTCACCTTCACTCCAATTACTGAATGATAACGTTTTGGGTAGAATATGCAAAAAACGCCGAACAAATGTCGGCGTTTAAAGATATTATTCTTTCGTCATTGTTTCGTATTGCTCAGCAGTCATTAATGATTCGATTTCAGACGGATCCGTAGGCTCAACAACAATCATCCATGCACTTTCGTATGGAGACTCGTTTACGAATTCCGGGCTGTCTTCAAGACCTTCATTCACTTCTACAACTTTACCACTAATCGGCGCATAAAGTTCAGAAACAGTTTTTACTGACTCAACACTTCCGAAAGGCTCGTTAGATTTGATATCATCTCCAACTTGAGGAAGTTCAACGAACACGATATCCCCTAATTCTGATTGTGCAAAATGTGTGATACCAATACGTGCTT
>JBFELW010000094.1:0-7300 GCA_041551995.1 Paenisporosarcina sp. | reverse complement strand
GAGTGGAGGTGAAGTATGCGATGGAATGTGCGTAATCGAATTATCGCAATTTTTGCGGTATGTTTCTTCACGATTCCAATTCATTCTTTGGCGAACAATTTACCAACAGAATTGGTACCCATGGGACAATCAATTGGTGTTCAACTAAAATTAGAGAACGTCACGTTTGTCCATGATGTCTTAATTGATGATAAATTTTGGTTCAAAAGTGGAGACAGAATTCTTCAGATGGAGCAAATGCCAATTCATTCGACAAAAGAATGGAAAAAATCGATTGCAAAAATGAAAAATAATCAAGTGACGATTCATTTTTCAAGAGGAAACAAAAATCAACAAGTCAATGTCTCGAAAAATCAATTACACGATATGATGCCGTTTATGAGGGATCATACAGAAGGTATTGGCACGCTAACTTATGTAAATCCCAAAACGAACGAATATGGAGCTCTTGGACATCAAATTGTGGATCAACAAATTTTAGACACACCTCCTTTCCTTGGAGGAACCATTTTTCTGTCTGAAATTGCAAGTGTGTATAAAAGTAAGCCTGGATTTCCAGGGTATAAAATTGCGAAACAAACATCAATTCATCAAAATGTAGGAATCGTTGAAGCGAATACGATTTACGGCATTTTTGGAAATTTACAAGGACATGATTTAAAAAGTGGTAAATCAATTCCAACTCTCCAATCAAAGGAGATTAAAGAAGGTAAAGCCGAAATTTTGACAACCATCGATGGAAAAAAAGTTGAAACATTTTCCATAGAAATAATAAAAGTGGATGAGTCTACATTCCAATTTCACATTACAGATGACCGGTTAATTAAAAAAACCGGTGGGATTTTGCAAGGGATGAGCGGAAGCCCTATCTTGCAAAACGGAAAATTTGCTGGTGCCATAACCCATATGGTCGTCGATAATCCATTAAAAGGAGCGGCCATTTCAATCAGAGAAATGACAAAAAAAGAACCGTAAATAGAGGGAGACCACACTAAACTTTAGTGTGGTCTTTTTTAAATAATTTGATACAATAGGAATAACGATTATTCGACAAAACTGCGGAAAATCATGGCATTAGTCGAAACTTGACTAATTCTTCCAACTTAAGACTTATTTTTATTATGAATAAAGGTTTTGAATTTACAATGTCGAAACTAGAACAAGTGTGAAATTGGGAGAATGTGCCGAAAAACAAACAACCATGTTCGCTAGAGTTTTAATAAGGGGGAATTTGTAATGGAAAAGATTAAAGTTGCAATTGCTGACGATAACAAGGAGTTAGTTAAAACACTCGAGATGTATTTAGGAAATCATCCGCAAATCGAAGTAATTGGTACTGCTGCTAATGGAAAAATCTGCTTGAATATGTTGGAAAATCAAGCTCCGGATGTGCTGTTGTTAGACATTATCATGCCTCACTTAGATGGACTAGCGGTGCTTGAAATGATACAAGCAAATGAGCAGTTATCTTCTATACAAGTGATCATGCTTACTGCATTTGGTCAGGAAGATGTTATGAAACAGGCTGTAGATCTTGGTGCATCTTATTTTATGCTCAAACCATTTGAGTTTGATCGTTTAGTTAACCAGATTCTTCAGGTTGCTGGTCATAAACAAGATAACAAACAAAATTCAAGTATTTTGCAAGGGTTTCCACAACAGAAAATAAATCAAAAAATGATCGATACCACAATAACGGCTGTTATTAAAGAAATCGGTGTGCCTGCCCATATTAAAGGATATTCATATTTAAGAGAGGCTATCCACATGGTTTATATAGACATTGAGTTGTTAGGATCAATTACGAAAGTCTTATACCCAGAAATTGCTGTCAAGTTTAATACAACTGCTTCTCGTGTTGAGAGAGCCATTCGTCACGCAATTGAAGTAGCTTGGAACCGTGGGAATTATGAATCCATATCAAAGACATTTGGATATACAGTTCATCATCTAAAAAGTAAACCAACAAATTCTGAATTCATCGCAATGATTGCTGATAAGATTCGCTTGGAACATATGGCTAGTTAAATAGTCGAAAAGAGGGCTGTTCGAAAAGTCATTAAATGACTTTTGAGAACAGCCCATTTTTTTTGTTTATTAGACAACCTTATTATTTTTTAGGCTTTATTAACGATATGAGAGATCCTAACTTAAAGTTCAGCAAAACTAGGCACTCTCCTCGAGGTAGAGGTTTTAGTTCTAAATTTCCACAGGAGTCTAGAAACTGAAAGAGATAATTCTATGCCATTACTTTTTAAAATCAGGTTGAAGCGGACAGACTATTTAAATAGATTTTTCAGATTTTAATCTACAAACACCTAACTATTGATTATACTAGTACTATAAGTAGTTGGGAAGGACGGCGATACTAGGTGATACTAGAAGAAAATAACTTTATAACATTAAATGAAGTACAAGGAAAAGTCACCATTTCAGTACATAAACCTGGATATCCATTAAAAGATTTCGATGGCATTTTACGAAAAGATCCACGAATAAAAATAGCAAGTTTTATCGAACTTAAAAAAGCACTAATTAATGAGGATGCCTCCGCTATAGAAATTGGTCAATACTTACCTTCAATTGAACTTGAAATAACGAATGATTTGATGTCTGCTCATATAATTGTGCACGCAACAATCTTAACGGACGAAGCGTTTGAAAGAGACTTGAATCATAATGTGAAAGATTTATTGAAACAGAATGATATTAACTACGGTATCTTAGAGGTAAATATAAGAGATTTAAAAACAAGTAAACCTTATATTGTAGCTAGGGGAACACCACCCCAGCAGGGAACAGGTGCCAAGATAACCTATTTAGAACAACCTGATAGAAAACCAATTATTGATGCAGATGGAAAAGCCGATTATTTTGATATGAATTTTATATTAGAGATAGAAGAAGATGATTGGTTAGGAGAAAAATTATTTGCAAAGGAAGGAACTCCTGGCAAAAACATCAAAGGTGTAGAACTTCCAGCATTGAAGGGTAAGGATATTCAATTAAAATATGATCCTAAGTCAGCATATGAAATTGAAGAACAAGGAAAAGTTGTTTTGAGAGCAAAAACAAATGGTGTCTTAGAAAATCAAAACGGAATAATCTCTATTCATAAACATCTTCCCATTCAAGGGGATGTTGGAATTGAGACAGGTAATTTAAAGTTTGATGGATCAATCAGTATTCGTGGAACTGTTACCAATGGATTTTCTGTTGTAGCCTCTGGGGATATCTCTGTAGAAAGCACAGATGGCGTATTCAATGCGAAGCATATTCATTCGGTTTACGGGGATATTTTCATTCGAGGAGGAATTTTTGGGAAAGGAGAGTCTATGGTTGAGGCGGGAGGAAACATCTTTATCAAGCACGCTAACGAGAGTATACTCTCTGCGAATAAAGATATTCATATCGGATATTATGCTCTTGGCTCTACGATTCAAGCTAATAATGTTTTTGTGGATGAAAGAAAAGGGAAGATTATTGGTGGACGAACAGAGGCTAAGCATGTCATTGCAACTGCTTACTCTGGTAACCATCTAGAAAGACGTACGGACTTAATTGTTGAAGGTATCAACCGACATGCACTTCAAGCTGAAGTGAAGTTAAAAGCTATAGAATTAAAAGAAATACAAGAAGAAATTGTTAAGCTTGAAAATCAAGTTATACAATTACAAAGGTTTCTAGAAAAAATGACCGGTCAACAAGTACAGGTATATGAAGAAACGAAGAAAATGTTAGAAGAAAAACAAAAATATTCTCAAAAAGTGGATAGCGAGATACAGTCAATCCTTGTCACATTAAGAGCTCCAGACCAATGTGAAATAAAAATTACAAAAGAGGGTCATCCTGGAACTCATCTTCAGGTTGGCAGAAAATCAAAGACATTAACTAAGATTACATCTGGCGTTTTCAAAATTGAAAATGGAGAATTAAATGTCTAGAGTTCCTGTTTATGCTCATCGAGGGGCTTCCGCTTATGCGCTAGAGAATTCATATCCTGCATTTCTAAAAGCCAAAGAATTAGGTGCAGATGGACTTGAGATTGACTTGCAGTTAACGAAAGACGGTGTTCCAATTGTTACCCATGATATAGATCTATGGAGACTTGGAGGAACTCTTAAACGGGTTTCGGATTTATTATACGATGAGGTTAGAAAATTACGTCTAGGTAAAAATTTTTGGAGAAAAATTAACGGAGAAACCATACTCACTTTCGAAGAAGTACTTCAATTCTCTAGTCAACATAATTTATTTTTAAATGTTGAATTAAAAGAAACCTTTGAACATGCACCTGATCATGCTTATCTGATGTTTGAAAAATCTTATAAGGGTATGAATATACACTTTTCTTCTTTTCATTATGAAATACTTGAAAAAATTAAGCGTAGTAATCCTTCATTAGAAACTGCCTTTATAGGAACAAAAAAACTAGATTGGCATGAACTGCCGTTTTTATCTGCAACAGATGCTATTCATATGCATAAGCGATATTATCAAGATGAAAAATTAGCATTGGCAGTTTTAGCAAAGAAAAAGTTAAGATTTTATGGAATTGATGGGAGCGAACCGTATATTCAGAACCCGCATCCAATCGTTGCCGGATGGATAACAGATTTTCCTGATCGAATAATAAAAATACAAAAAGGAATCCTTTCGTGAAAACGAAATTAGGATTCCTTTTTTTTTGCGAATCTAGGTTGAACTTTGCCGTTTTTACGATCTCTATTAAGTAAAAATCCCGCAAAAAATCCAAGTCCTAAAACTAAAAAGATAACGCCTAGAATAAGTTGTACCCATAAAAAGGGGATTGGATCTATTAATCTTCCGAAAACAGTATCTCGAATTAGTTTTATACCACCAGCTGCCATTAAGCCTGGAATCAGTAAAACAATAAAAGCAAGAACTCTCGCCATTACTTATCAACTCCTTTTGTCAAATACCATTTTACTATTGGAAAAATCATTGTCAAGGTGATATAAATCATGTATGATTAGGTTATAATTTGCAAAATATTGCATACAATTAGCGAGGTGGATATGAATGTCTTTGCAAAACGTGATGATTATTGGTGGAGGCGTTGGTGGTACTGCCATATTAAAGTTGCTTGTTAGAGCTGATTATTTTCATATCACTTCAGTAGTAGATATAGACCTAGGTGCACCAGCAATTCAGCTCGCAAAAGACAATGGTATAAAAACTGACATTAAATGGCGTCCTTATTTAGAGGATAATATACATATGATTTTTGATTTAACGGGTCAACCAGAAGTCTTTCAAGAGTTATTAGATGAAAAGCCTAGTCACGTTGTCCTAATACCTGGAAGCGTAGCAAATATGCTTGTTCATTTATTAAATGAAAAAGATTATCTTTTACAGTTGACCAGGGAAGACTCACATAAACAGCAACTTATATTCAACTCAATTGAAGAAGGTATGGTGGGTGTTGATTCAAACGGAAAGATTAACTTTTTCAATAAAAGTGCCGAGAGAATGACTGAAGTTGAGGTTAATCAGGCAATTGGAAAACATGTTTATGAGGTAATTCCCTCAAGTGCATTACCACGAATTTTTGAAACTGGGAGAACGGAGTTAAATAAAGAACTAGTTCTAAGTAATGGGTTAAAGATTGTTACATCCAGATTTCCAATTGTTGATGAAGTAGGGGAACGAATAGGTGCGTTTTCTGTATTCAAAGATATCACAGAAATTGTTAGTTTAGCCGGAGAAATAACAAACCTAAAAGAAATTCAAACCATGTTGCAAGCGATTATTCAATCAAGTGATGATGCGATATCTGTTGTAGATGAAGAAGGTAAAGGTCTACTTATTAATCCCGCTTACACACGAATTACGGGTCTTGAAACAGAAGATATTATTGGGAAGCCGGCAACGGCAGATATCTCTGAAGGCGAAAGTATGCATCTTAAGGTTTTACAGACAAGAAAAGCTATAAGAGGGGTCAATTTGCGAGTAGGGCCAGCGAAACGCGAGGTCATCGTGAATGTTGCACCAATTATTGTAAACAATCGGTTAAAAGGGAGTGTAGGTGTCATACATGATATGACAGAAATTCGAACTCTCATGAAAGAATTAGATCGAGCGAGAAGTATCATTCGTACATTGGAAGCAAAATATACCTTTGATGACATTGTGGGTGACTCGAATGAAATGAATATTTCGATTGAACAAGCTAAGCTAGCTGCTAAAACACCTGTAACCGTCTTGCTTCGTGGTGAGTCTGGAACGGGAAAGGAATTATTTGCACATGCAATTCACAGTTCGAGTGATCGTAAATACAATAAATTTATTCGTGTAAATTGTGCAGCTTTCTCAGAGCATTTATTAGAAAGAGAATTGTTCGGTTACGAAGAAGGTGCTTTTACGGGAGCAAAACAAGGTGGAAAAAGAGGTTTATTTGAAGATGCGAACCATGGAAGTATTTTTTTAGATGAAATTGGTGAACTTTCAAGTAATACGCAAGCGAAGTTGTTAAGAGTTTTACAAGAAAACGAAATAGTCCGAGTGGGCGGTACAAAGTCCATCCTAATTGATGTCAGAGTAATTGCTGCTACCAATATTCATATGGAGAAAGCAATGCTTGAAGGAACTTTTAGAGAAGATTTATATTATCGATTAAATCGAATGCCAATTCAGATTCCGCCATTACGTCATCGAAAGTCAGATATTAAAGCGATATCAGAAAGACTGCTTGTGAAGTTGAATCAAGAATATGGTCGAAACGTAGAAGGGATTTCTGAAGTAGCTTACAATAGGCTACGCGTGTATGACTGGCCTGGGAATGTGAGAGAACTTGAAAATGTGATTAGTAGAGGCATGATTTTTATGAAACCTACAGAATCATTATTAGAAGATCATCATCTTCCAATCTCAATGATGAAACCGACGGAATCCACCACCAATCACAATGGACAACAAATTTTACCTTTGGCTGATCAAATGGATCGCATGGAAAAGGAAATATTATCTTCTGCTTTAAAAAGTGCTCAAGGGAATAAGTCGAAAACTGCAAAATTGCTAAGTATCTCATTAAGAACGCTCTATTATAAACTTGAAAAATATGGTCTTGCATAAACCGGTGTGCAATTATTTGCATGGTTTGCGGATATTTGCATAGGAGATTCGATGAAATGTTGTTAAATAAAGCGTTTTCATTATTGTGATCTTGGCACACTTTATGCTTAAATTATAGATGGTGAGGTGATTCAAATGAAATTACAGGATTTAATTCGTCAAGCGTCAGAATCAACAGAAAATGTAGTTGCAGTGGCTACAGCTG
>JBFELW010000093.1:0-7318 GCA_041551995.1 Paenisporosarcina sp. | reverse complement strand
TAGTTTAGGTCGACCTTCACGCAAGTATTCATCACACGCAGATATAGCAGTTCTACCTAAGGGAATAATTCGTTCTTTTCCACCCTTACCGAAACAGCGTACAAATCCCATGGTGATGTGAATATCTTGTAGAGATAAATTAATACATTCACTAATTCGCATACCACTTGCATATAAAACTTCTAGCATAGCTCTGTCTCTCAATCCTTGTGGTTTGGTCGTATTTGGAATGGCTAATAACTCTTCGACTTCCTCAAGAGATAGGATTTTTGGTAGCTTTCGTTCTAATTGAGGCATTTCTAAATGGACAGATGGATCGGTTGATGAAATCTTTTCTCTTAACAAAAACTGATGAAACGATCGTATGGAAGAAATATGTCTTGCCATAGTTCGAGATGATTTCCCTGAAGTTTTCAGGATTTGTAAATGGGCCAATATATGAATTCTTTCAACTTCATGTAAAGAAGTTAATTGTTGTCTATTTGATAAAGTGTGTATGTATGATTGTAAATCTCTTTCATAAGAAGTTAATGTATTATTTGCCAACTGTCTTTCAACTCGTAAGAAATGGAGATAGTCTTTTAGTGCATCGATCATATTATTCAAGCCAATTGCCTCCTTTTAAATAAACTGCTAAAACGTGTATATGTGAAGTAACCCAAGTATATCAAGTTCTTATTATATTAATAGGTTTGTTTAATTCTGTTATAACGCACTTCCATGTTTCGAATAATATTGACAGACAAAATTCTATTAATCAAAAAAGGATAGCCATTAGCAGCTATCCTCGTCGAATTATCTATGATCATTCTTGATTATTAGATTCTTCGTCTCTATCATGACAACGCCAACATATTCCATGAAATGTTAGTCGATGGTCCTTGATTTGGAAATTCCATCTATTTTCAACAATCGTTTCAACATCCTCAAGCAAATCTTCTTGGATTTCGTCCACTGCGCCACATTCAATGCATACTAAATGATGGTGAAAATGAGCAGCACCTTCTTGTCTTAAATCGTATCTAGAAACACCGTCACCAAAATTAATTTTATCGACTACTTTTAACTCAGTTAGTAATTCTAGTGTTCGATACACTGTGGCCAACCCAATATCGGGTGCTTTACTTTTCACAAGAAGATATACATCTTCCGCACTTAAATGATCTTCTTCATTTTCAAGTAATACTCTTACTGTCGCTTCACGTTGTGGCGTCAGCTTATAGCTCGCACCATGTAGCTGCTTCTTTATACGGTCAATACGGCTTTCCATGTGACGCCCCCCTCAAACTTCCTCCATTATACCAAACTGTCCTTTCTATTTTCAAGATAGAGAAAGACTTCTATATAATAACCAATATAATATAACAGTTATTATAATATATAGATGTATGGTAAAACAAAAAGTTCAAGGGCGATTATCGCTAAGTAAATGCATCCCAGTATGCCAATCGCTTTAAATTTTTGATTTGTAATTTGTTGTTTAACTACTGGTGGGGGGACCAGCAGAAAACCAATCAACAATAAAAGAGAGCAGTAAAGTAATTGAAATGGGAACCACCAGAGAGCGTAAGACCAAAATTCTGCTTCTTGGGCAATTAAATAACCTGAGGAAATGCCCCAAAATACAGCTCTCATAGTCCCAATTAATAGAATTGTATACCTTAAAATCATATGAGTAGCAAACAGGAAAAGTAATAAAATAGAAACAATTTGTGGAAGAAGTGATGAGAACGGACTAGGTGCTTCTATTTCTAGTATTCTTGGATCCATCCATTTAATCACGGTATTCACTTGTTCACTGGGCATATGAGAAAATAGCCATAACCCACCTAAATAACCAACAACAAGTAATCCTAGTAAATATATAAGAGGAAAAGAACGATTCAACATAATCCACCTACCTTTCTCGATAGATTAGCTTATGCATGTCCTAACCCTATACATTCATTTATTTCGTAAATATTCTTTTGCCCATAAAATACTATAGGCAGTTTTGGCATCGAATATTTCACCTGAAAGCATCATTTCTTCAGCTTCTTCAATCGTAGCCTCAAGAATATCTACAAACTCATCTTCATCTAAATCCGCTTTTTCTTTTAATAGATATAAATCTTCAGCCACATACACATGAATAATTTCATCAGCAAACCCGGGTGAAGTTGCAAATGACTGCAAGAAAGTAAGTCGATGACAGCCATAACCTGTTTCTTCTTCTAACTCTCTTCTAGCGGTAACCTCAGGCGTTTCTCCAGGTTCAAGTTTACCAGCTGGAGTTTCTATTAATGAACGTTCAAGTGCTTTTCGATATTGTTCCACTAAAATGATTTTACCTTCGTTTGTGATTGGGATAATAGCCACAGCCCCTGGATGTTTAATCAGCTCTCTTTTAGAGGTATACCCATTTGGCAATGTCACTTCATCCACTCTTAATGAAATGATTTTCCCTGTATAAATTGATGTTGAACTAATTGTTTTTTCTTCATATTTTTTCAAGTAAACAACCCTTTCTGTTTTACTAATAATAGTCGTAATTGTACCATGAATAAAACAAGGAGGAAGTGTAATGAAGAAAAGAGAACTAGGTCAAAGCGGATTATTCGTATCAGAAGTTGGACTTGGCTGCATGTCACTTCCAACAGAAAAATCGGCAGCAAAGAAAATTGTTGATGCTGCAATTGGTCATGGTATCACGTACTTTGACACTGCTGATTTATACGATAAAGGTGAAAACGAATTCGTATTAGGGCATGCCCTAAGAGCATCTCGAAAAGATATTATTTTAGCAACAAAAGTAGGAAACAAATTGAATGAAGATGGGAACGGTTGGTCTTGGGATTCTTCACAGGCTTATATAGTCAATCAAGTAAAAGAGAGTTTAACTCGTTTACAAACAGACTATATCGATCTATACCAGTTACATGGTGGCACTATAGATGATAATTTAGAGGAAGCGATAGATACTTTTGAACGTTTGAAAAAAGAAGGACTTATTCGCGCGTATGGCATCTCATCAATCCGCCCTAACGTAATAAAACCATTTCTAGCCAATGGTCACGTAAGTTCGATTATGATGCAATACAGCATGCTCGATCGTCGACCGGAGGAATTATTTGAACTAGTATCTCAATATCAAGCAACTATCGTCACAAGAGGCTCCTTAGCTAAAGGTCTTCTTACTTCTGAAGCATTAACAAGAGCAAAAACTATGGATGGTTATGGTACCTATTCTAAAAACGAATTAATCGAAGTTCTTACAAACTTAGACCAGAATACGGACAACTTACATGCTCTAGCCATTTCCTATGTACTCAAAAATCAAGAGGTAGCAAGCCTATTAGCTGGTGCTAGTTCCTCAGAACAAATTGAAAAGACAATCCATGCTTATCATCACACTGTCACTGATGAAAATATCACTCAAGTCATGCAATTTTTAAAAGAAGACCAGTACAAGGAACATCGAATCTAAATACTTCAATCTTTTAACAGATAAAACATTAGAGCTTTATTTTCAAGATAACCACATAAAACAGGTGAAGAAAAAGGAATCCTTTTTCTTCACCTGTTTATGTTTCGCAACTGATTAGACAGCTTCTATATAATTTAAGATTTATTGCCCTTCATGCCGTAGTCATCAAGCAATTCTTCGAAGGACTTGTTCTTTTCACGTTGTTTTCGTTCGAACAACTCTTGAGCTTGTCGTTCTTCTTCCTGCTCTTTTTCAACATCTTGTATGTTTTTCTTTACTTGTTTTAGTTTCTCTAACACATCTCTATTCAAATGGTCGGATAATGTATTACCTTGTTCTGTTTGAGCTCTATCTTGTTGGTTCCGTTGAGGTTGTTTCTTTTTAGCCATGTTTCCCCCACCTAATACTTAAGATCTTTTTACGATTGTTGCAACGCCTTGACCGCCACCGATACATAATGTAGCTAGTCCTGTTTTAGCATCTTGTTTTGCCATTTCATGTAGAAGTGAAACGAAAATTCTAGCTCCACTAGCTCCAATAGGATGACCTAAAGCAATGGCGCCACCATTGACATTTAATTTGTCATGGTTAAATGCTAATTCACGATCTACAGCGATCGACTGAGCAGCGAATGCTTCGTTTGCTTCAACAAGGTCAATATCTGACATTGTAAGCCCGGTTTTTTCAAATACATTTTTCACAGCCTGTACTGGTCCAATTCCCATTACAGAAGGGTCAACACCTGCAGATGCATTTGCAACGATAGTGGCTAATGGAGTCAAGCCAAGCTCATCCGCTTTTTCTTTCGACATGACAACAACAGCAGCTGCCCCATCGTTTATACCAGATGCGTTTCCGGCAGTTACACTACCTTCTTTTTTGAAAGCTGGTCGTAATCCACCTAGCTTCTCAGCTGATGATCCCTTTTTTGGATATTCGTCTGTATCAAAAATAATCGGGTCGCCTTTACGTTGTGGTATTTCCACTGGTACTATCTCTTCTTTAAACTTACCAGCATCTATAGCTTTAGCAGCACGTTGTTGAGATCGAGCAGAAAATTCATCCTGTTCTTCTCGTGAGATTCCATATCGGTCACATAGATTTTCTGCTGTCATTCCCATATGATAATCATTGAAAGCACACCATAAACCATCAGAAATCATGCTATCGACGACTTTTTGATCTCCCATACGGAAACCTTCACGTGCATTCTTTAATAAATAAGGTGCTTGACTCATATTTTCCATTCCACCAGCTACAACGATATCCGAATCTCCTGCGAGAATGGCTTGAGTTGCTAAGTGGACTGCTTTTAGTCCCGAACCACAAACTTTATTTATGGTCATTGATGGAATTGTTTCAGGAAGACCTGCAAAGATGGACGCTTGTCTCGCTGGATTTTGTCCTAGACCTGCTTGTAATACATTCCCCATTATAACTTCACTAACTTGATTGGGTTCGATTCCAGCTCTTACAATAGCTTCTTTTATAACAAGCGCACCTAATTTAGTAGCTGGTACGTCTTTAAGTGAACCTTGAAATGAACCTATCGCTGTTCTTACAGCACTTACAATGACAACTTCTTTTGTATACATAGAATATCCTCCTTCAACCTTTTAAAAAATATATTTGCTTGAGGCACCATCCCATCATTACAATAGAAGATAGGAGGGATGATATGTTTAGTTTACCAAACAACGTAACAATTATCGAGGTAGGTCCTCGTGACGGACTACAAAACGAAAAAAATCTAGTAAGTACTGAAACAAAACTCGAATTCATTCATGGCTTACAACGAGCTGGTATTGAGGAAATGGAAATCACTTCATTCGTTTCACCGAAGTGGGTACCTCAAATGGCAGACTCAACTGAAATTGTTCAACAGGTATCAAAAAAAGGCAGACAATTCGTCTTAACGCCTAACGCAAAAGGTGTTGAACTTGCTTTAGATGCAGGTGCAACTAACTTCGCTATATTCGTTGGTGTGAGTAACACATTTAATTTTAAAAATATTAATAAGACAACAAGTGAAAGCATGCAAGAATTAAAACCTATTATCAAGAAATTAAAAGAAAAAGATTTTTTTGTACGTGCTTGTATATCAACTGCATTTTATTGTCCATATGAAGGTAAAATAGCAATAGAAGATACGATTTCATTATGTAAGGAGTTTGCGAGTTGGGGTGTGGATGAACTAAGTGTCGCTGATACAATTGGCATGGCAAATCCACAAGAAAGTTATTCTCTATTCACTGAACTTGCAAAAGAAATTCCAGACGTGTTACTAACAGCACATTTTCACGATACGCGAAAAATGGGTATTGCTAATATTGTGGCTGCAATGCAAGCTGGAATTACAAGGTTTGATACCTCAGCTGGTGGTCTTGGTGGGTGTCCATTCGCACCAGGAGCTACAGGAAATGTTGCAACGGAAGATGTTGTGAACATGCTGCATACAATGGGTATACAAACAGGAATTGATTTAGACTTATTGTGCCAATCCATATCTGTTATTGAACCCACTGTCTCAAGACCAATTGATACGGGAATCTACCGCTTATTTGCCTTGAATCACGAATAAACACAGGAGGGACCTAAATGAGACGTCGCATCCTTTGGATTACTAGTATTTTATCAAGTGTTTTAACAGCAAGTGCTGCAGTTGTTGGTTTTCTTATAACTAATCGCTTAATGTATATGAAGAAGAAAGATGATGCGTTTATATTAAACCGGGAAATCACGGCTAAACGATTTGATGAAGTTTGGTATGACACTGTACGTAAAAATGAAAAGTGGATTACTAGTCCCAATGGGTACCCGGTAAAAGCTGTATTTTTAGAACCACTAGACACATCCAACTTTGTTGTGATTTGCCATGGAGTTACTGAAAATAAAATAAACTCTGTCAAATATGCACGGTTGTTTGAACGATTAGGGTTTAACTCCGTTGTATATGATCACCGAAGACATGGAGATTCTGGCGGGAAAACGACTAGTTTTGGTCATTATGAAAAAATGGACTTGCAAGCTGTTGTTAACGCAGTGAATGAGTATGCTGGTAAAGATGCCATTGTCGGAATTCATGGCGAATCTATGGGAGCGGCAACGACTCTTTTATATGCAGGAACACTTGAAGATGATGCAGATTTTTATATTTCAGATTGTGCCTTCTCAGACTTTACAGATCAATTACTTTATTTAATGAAAAAAGAAACACCTCTTCGTACGAGATATGCAATAAAGCTGGCGGATATTTTCCTTCGAGTTCGCGACGGTTATTCAATGAGACTCGTTTCTCCTCGAGATGCTGTTACACACATTGAAAAACCGGTTTTATTTATTCATAGTTTACTTGATGATTTCATCTTGCCAGAGATGACGAAGGAATTATATGAGTTAAAAGAAGGTCCAAAACAAATAAAACTATTTGATAAAGGTCCACACGCTCAATCGTTTAATGAAAACCCAGAAGAATATGAAAAAACGATAGCTGATTTCTTATTCGACCATCATCTATTACCTCAAAAATAAATGATAGACGAAAAAGTTAGTCTAGATTTCAGCTTAGGGCAGAGGCTTTCAGCGGTCACGCCGAGCAGGAGGATAATGAAACATCATCCTGTTCCTACAATTTTCATAGTAGAGAAACGACAAAAGGCATCGAGAGAACGTGATCTCGATGCCTTTTGTCGATATACTGAATAGCGCTCCCGCAAGTGCTATTTTATTTTTGCATTTTGTTCATTTGGTTCATCATTTGTTTCACTTGTTTTTCGGATGGTTTTCGACCCATCTGAGCCATCATCATACGAAGCATTTGTTCATTTACTGGTGGGTTTTCTTTTAAGTACT
>JBFELW010000092.1:0-7343 GCA_041551995.1 Paenisporosarcina sp. | reverse complement strand
TGTACCACATCCCCCCACTTTCCTCCACTATTTTCTATAAATTCTTTTAATGAATGAAAAAATAATTCAATAGTACTTGTTGAGATGCGCAATATTACACTGATACCATAAGGAAAGCCGTCTCAAATGACTGAGACGGCGTGACTAGTTTACTTAAGTTTATAAGCTCTCAAGCTTAAGATATATGAGAGGTTTCGGCTACAGGCGGACGCTTTCTTACCATTAGTCAAGAGTTTTCCCGTTTATTTTCAGGAGAAAAGAGTGAGCGCAATGTTCCAGTGACCTTAAGCGAAACGATTGAGCAGCTCAGTCACGCAAGCAGAATTAAAAAGACCGTAGACAAACTTGAAATTCTTCGAGTTTGTCCACAGTCGGGTTGTCTCAAAATACGAGATTCTAATTTATTCTATAAATAAATGACATTATGTTTCCCATTAAACTCGAACGGTAAAGAAAGTAGTTCTTCAATTAAAGATTCTCCAGCTTCATTCAGAAAAGGAATTGGACTATATATTCGTTCCTGCAATGACTGTTCAGGAAAGAGTATTCCTTCGATATGATGAAACTTTCTTAGTGTCGTATCATGACGCAAAAGTAATGTATCCTCAATTTTATGCTGCAAATACGTGAATTGCTTTTCATGATTTGACAAATTTTTCGAAAGAACTTGTTGTATCGGGTAATTAGATTCTATTAAGTAGTTGTTTATTTCCTCATACTGTTTGTTCAAATAAGCTTGAAGATTTTCAATCATACGCTGTGCTTCCATGTCTTGAATACTTTCAATAAAAGCATTTTTTCGAACACGTAATTCTTCTAAAAATACATCCTGAATAGAAAGTTGAAGTTCATTCAAATATTTTTGTGACTTACGATCAACCAAGGTTATGGAAAGCCGCGGTACAATGACTGGTAATTCCATCTTCATATGTTCAAAAATGGATTTAAAAGTTCCCCAATATGCTAATTCACCTGCCCCACCTACGAAAGCTAATACGGGGAAAACCATCTCCTGCATGAGAGGACGTGTAACCACATTATTACTAAGTTTTTCTGGGTGTTCAGTTGCAATATCAATCAGCTCTGCTTTTGTAAATTGATAGTTTCCTTGTTCATTTATGAATAAATCATCTTGCTTCCTTAAGAGAAAACGTTCACCATCGTCAACAAAAAATAAATTTGAATTATCTTCAGAAGCTCCAATGGGTTCACCATAGCCTGCTGTTGAAAAAAGCTTTTCCTGTTCAACTACAAGTTTTGAAATGTCAGCCGATTGTTCAATCATTTGTACAAAATAAGGTGATTCGTAATTTCTTAAAGGGGTATAAGCTGCATCAATTAACAGCAAACCTTCAGATGCAAAAAAATCATGCATTAATTTCGCAAAGAATTCACTATATGTACTACTTTTTGTAGCCATTGTTTTAATTTTTTTAAGTAACTTTTTTGTATGAACCGTTTCAACTGTTTGCTTAAAGATTGTCTGAATAAATGAGTCCAATTTTTCTTGATCTAAAATGGTTTCGGATGCCATCTTTTTCCGATTTTGTCTGTCGTTGTACGTATGTTTCTGTAAACTGCCATTGTTGAGACTGTAGGTTGAATTAATTTCATCTAAATCATGATCTTCTCCTGCTGTCCAAAATACAGGAATTACTGGATGATTCAACTCAGCACGTTGTTGTTTTGCAAGAAGTATAACCGAAATAGCCTTATGTATGGAATACATGGGTCCAGTAAGCAAACCAACTTGTTGCCCTCCTATTACCACGTAAGCATCATTCTCAAGTTCTTGCAGATGTGTTTCTACTTTTTCTGAGAACGGTAAACCCTCCATATAGGATCGAATGACTTCGACTAAAGCTGGCCTATCTACCGGATGATTTGATAGGTATGCTGCACGCTCTCTATAAGCATACTGTGACGAAAAATGATGGAAAAAATGAGTGAGTTCAGAACTTCCATTCATAAAGTCTGATAAGAAAGCACTTCTATTTGGTTGATCAATTTGTTCATATTTCATTGTGGTAAACCCCTTCTGCGTCTAAATACACATCGAGTATATCATTCTATTGTCGAGACCGAAAAACAAACGACTTGTCGAGTAATTAATTCAAGTATTGAATGATCTTGAGAATAAGGCCAAGGAAAATAACAATGAGATAACAAATACTTAAAAGTAAAAATAAAAGACGCCAAATCTTTCGTATTAACGGGATTAATTCAATTTCTTTTTTCGACTTCCATTCGTAAATAGTTAGAACAACACTAACAACTATTGCTAAGCAGAAAAAGTAAATCATTGTTTTTACGTCAAATAACGCTTCAATTGCTATCGGCACTGCAAAAAGCAGTATAAATGTTGTGACATCAGCCGCTATGCCAAATGCCCGTTTAGGTTTTCGAATCATTTTATTTAGAACTAAAAACAATAGTACGAACACAAGATAAGGTAATAACAGAAATGCGCTAATGATAATTTGAATCATGTTACTCAAGTTTCACACCACTTTCCTCAAGTGCACATATTAACCTAAATAATGTAGCCAAAGTGGGTGTCTCTTTATTTCTTTCGTTTGCAAATTGTAAGATTGCTCCTACAATCGTTTCAATTTCTGTTTTTTTATTTTGTCGAATGTCTTGTAGCATCGAAGAATGATTTTCCCCTGTTTTTTCGCATAATTGACGGACGTCTTCTAGCGATAGATATGGTTGCATTTCTGGAAAAACATACATAATTTCTTCATAAACCTTTTGTAATAGATGAGCGGCATTCACATTATTCACCAATTCACCATTTTTCACTTGCAACAATGCGGTTAAAGGGTTTATGCATGCATTTAATATCGTTTTCCGAAGTGCAATAAAGTGCGCATCATTCCCCCACTTAATAGGGAAACTTGGAATTGGACTGACTTTTGAGAAAAAATCAACTTGAGCAGTTTCACTAGTAAGAGGAGCAAGATTTAAGCTTCCAATTCCTCTATGGAAAACCGTTGTATCATTTTGTTTCAAGGCACCGTGTTCTATTGTTCCTATGTACAATTGTTTATTTTTCAATTGCTTCATCCATCGCAAATGACCTAATCCGTTTTGGACAAATAAAAGAGGTGTATGAATAGTAGTATATTGAATGATGTTCTTTGTATCTTCTAATTGATGAAATTTCACAGCAAATACCCATAATGCTTCTTTTGGTAGATGTTGTACTTGCGTGGTTGCTTGAACTGAAACCTTAATTTCTTGGTTATCAGGCATTATACGTGTAATACCTTTGGTTAGGAGTGATGTTGCTTGTGCTTCTCGTCGCGTAAGCATATAAAGATCATGGCCCATTTCAGCAAAATAGGATCCCAGTAATAAACCAATAGAGCCGGCTCCAACGATGACTACTTTCAACTATGTTCAACTCCTTCAAATTTCACGAAAAAAGGGCTACCAACATGGGTAGACCTTTTTTCTACTATTATCTCGCAATAGAACTTGTATAACAAGATGAAATGATATTGTTTTTTAAACATTCTATCAATACTGTTCTAATAGGCTCTATTAGTTTATAACGTAAAGCTTAATATAGAAAGTGAGGGAAATCAGCTCATTTCCGAAGAAGTAACAGCGAATTTCCCTCACACGTATCAATAAACAACAAAGTTAAAGCATTTGACTTAAATGATTAATTTTAATCATTACACTGGGTAAACAGGGTGTTTACGCGGTGGTTGAGGAACTTCTTTCGTGCTATATGCTTGGAAACGCTCTGCTAATACAGATCGTAGATCACTTGGTTTTACGATTTCATCAATAATCATTTCCGAAGCTAGTTTATAAATATTGATTTCTTCTTTATACTCTCGGTGTTTTTCTTGGACATATTTAACCCGTTCTTTTGGATCTTCAATTGCCTCAATTTTGTTTGAATACACTGCATTTACAGCCGCCTCTGGACCCATTACAGCGATTTGAGCTGTAGGTAAAGCAATACATACATCAGGCTCGAATGCTGGTCCTGCCATTGCATAAAGACCCGCTCCGTAAGCTTTACGTACAATGACAGAAATTTTAGGCACTGTCGCTGAGCTCATTGCCATTATTAGTTTAGCACCGTGACGGATAATTCCTGCTCGTTCCACTTTCGTCCCAATCATAAATCCGGGAACGTCTGCTAAGAATAACAATGGAATCGAGAAAGCATCACATAAATTGATGAATTTTGTTGCTTTGTCAGCAGAATCTACAAACAAGACTCCGCCTTTAGCTTTCGGTTGATTGGCAATAATTCCAACCGCTTGTCCTTCTATACGTGCTAATCCTGTAATCATTTCAGTTGCAAATAATTTCTTTACATCAAAAAAAGATCCTTCATCAATTAACTGATCGATAGCTTCGTACATATCAAATGGTGCGTTTTGATTCTCTGGAATAATGGCTTCCAATGATCTTCCTTCTTTAGCAAGCTTAGGCTCAATCGTTTTCGGTTTTTCAGTAAAGTTTGCAGGAAAATAAGCTAAGTAACGACGTGCTTCTGAAATAGCTTCTTCTTCGCTTGAAACAAGAACATCACCGCAACCACTTACTGAACAGTGCATACGAGCTCCGCCCATTTCTTCTAGACTAACTTTTTCACCGATTACTTTCTCAGCCATCCGTGGTGACCCTAAGTACATAGATGCATTTCCATCCACCATAATGACAATGTCACAAAATGCTGGGATATAAGCTCCCCCAGCAGCAGACGGACCAAATAATAAACACACTTGTGGCACAAATCCTGACATGCGCACTTGATTGTGGAATATTTTACCTGCTCCACGACGATTAGGGAACATGTCTAACTGATCTGTAATACGGGCACCTGCAGAATCTACAAGATAGAGCATCGGCACACGGTTTTTCTCTGCTACTTCTTGAATACGTATGATTTTTTCTACTGTGCGAGATCCCCATGAACCTGCTTTAACAGTTGAATCATTTGCCATAACGCAAACTGATTGTCCATTGACCTTCCCCATTGCAGTCACAACACCATCAGCTGGCAAATCTGCAGCTTCACAGTTTGCAAAACGTCCGTCTTCCAAATACTTACCGTCATCAAACAATAACGCCAGACGGTCACGTACAAACATTTTATTTTGCTCTTTCATTTTTTCATGATACTTGGGGTGGCCACCCGCAAATATTTTTGTTAACTTCTCCTCTAACTGCTCGTTATAGGTTGTTTTTTCAGTCATACTTATTGCCCCCTTTGCTTCCATTGACTTTGTTTATTCGAATGTAATTATAACGTCACCTTCGTTAACAAAATCACCAATCTGTGCATCAATTGTTGTTACTTTTCCTGCTACTTCTGCTTCAATTGGGATTTCCATTTTCATTGATTCAAGTACCATTATTGTTTGTCCCACTGTTACTTCTTCGCCTTCTTTTACGTTTACCGTAAATACTGTACCTGCCATTGTAGATTGTAATTTTTTCATATTATTTATTCTCCTTTTGTGAGTTAATCCATTTTGGTAAAACATCAGTTGTATAGGTACCGTTTTTAAATTCTTCTGCATCTAAGAAAGCTTGGAAAAGCGGCACATTAGTTTTTATTCCTTCAATCGTAACAGATGCAAAGAAGTTTTGCGCTTTTTCTAGTGCTGCTGAACGTGTTTCTCCCTTTATTATTACTTTAGCAATCATGGGATCATAAAATGGCGTTACAGCATTCCCTTCTTCATAACCCGAGTCAATTCGAACATCTGCTGTTTGACCCCAATTTAAGGATTGTATCGTTCCTGGTGACGGGAAAAAAGTTTTTGGGTCTTCCGCATATATACGGAACTCAAGTGCATGCCCAGTTGAATGGATTTCCTCTTGATTCGTTACAGGAAGTGTTTCACCACTAGCTACTTTTAGTTGCCATTCTACTAAGTCAAAACCCGTTACTTCTTCAGTTACCGGATGTTCAACTTGTAGTCTTGTATTCATTTCTAAGAAATAAAATTGATTTTGATCGTCCACGATGAACTCTACTGTTCCCGCGTTTCGATAATTTACTGCTTTAGCTGCATCTACTGCCGCTTTAAGAAGTCGCTCTCTTGCTTCTTCTGGAAAGTGAGGAGAAGGGGATTCTTCTATTACTTTTTGATTTCGACGTTGGACAGAACAATTTCTTTCAAATAAATGAACGACGTTGCCATGTGTATCTCCGAAAATTTGCACTTCAATATGTCGACCATTAGCAATGAATTTCTCTAAAAATACGACGTCATCTCCAAAATAGGCTTTTGCACGATTTTTAACTGATACAAAATGCTGACTGAGCGCTTGCTCATCTTCACATCGCACCATGCCAATTCCACCGCCACCACTACTTGCTTTAAGCATAATAGGGTAACCAATGCGATTTGCTTCTTCAACTGCCTCTTCAAGGGAAAGAACCCCTGAATCAGTGCCAGGAACAACTGGAACGGATGCAGCTTCCATTGTTTGGCGCGATCCGATTTTATCCCCCATCTTATCAATCGTTTCCGGTGTTGGACCAATAAACAAGATGCCTGCCTCTTCTACTTTCTTTGCAAAAGCCGAGTTTTCAGAAAGGAGACCGTACCCTGGATGAATCGCGTCTACTCCTTCACGTAAGGCTAGTGCAACGATATCATCTGCTTTTAAATATGATTGTTGGACTTGACTTGGACCAATTAAAAAAGCATAGTCTGCTTCTCTTACAAATGGTAAAACTGCATCTGCTTCTGCATAAATGGCAACAGTTTCAATATGTAATTTTTTGCAGGTTTGAATGATGCGACGTGCTATTTCCCCTCTGTTTGCAATTAATACCTTCTTCATGTGACTACCCCCTATGTTGTGGCACGAAGTTTCCTATCTTTACTAGTCTATACGAAAGATGAAAACGATTTCAACCATTGACTGAAGAAATATTCTAATTAAACAAAATAACAAAGACAGAAAGTGTAGCCTAGTTCCACAACTCCACCTGAACTATCGGTCAGTAAGTCTGCTTGGGTCACTGGGATGGGATGATCTTGGTGAGAAGATGGAAAGTCAATATCATCAGGTTAAATCATAGAACTTGTTTTGTATAAGTATTGGGAAGATAAAAAACATCCTTTTGGATTAGCCGTCAGCCCCGCTCTTCACCTCATCCGAATACATGACGGACTATGGAGCTCAATATTTCTGGTGATGCCACCTATTTTTTAATATAAATAAAGGTCGTTCCTATTATGTAACACATGCAATAGGAACAACCTTTTATACTCATTTGTTTTTGTTACTGAACGTTGAATTAGCTTGTTCTAGCAATTTACGTAGGTAGTCGAATTTATCTACTAATTGAG
>JBFELW010000091.1:0-7362 GCA_041551995.1 Paenisporosarcina sp. | reverse complement strand
GATAATAATGGTCTGAACAAGATCGATCGGTTGAATCGTGAATGAACGCAAGACTTCTCGTGTCGGTCCGTATAATGAACCCCAAATCATCGTGTTTAATGGAGTCATCACAATAGCCAATGCGGTTGATACAGCAGACATACTGATGGAAAGAGGTGTATTTCCTTTCGCTAGATGCGTCAAGAAATTCGACAAATTCCCTCCAGGAGCTGCCGCTACAAGAAACATTCCGAGTGCAATACTTGGTTGTGGCTGAAGCACTAAAACGAGTAAAAATGTCAGCGCTGGCATAATGACAAACTGTGCACTCAGTCCAATGATAAATGGCTTCGGTGATTGCAACGTCCTTTTGAAATCGTTGGGCTTTAAGTCTAGTGCTACACCGAACATGATGAATCCTATTAAAATATTCATTAACACCAAAGTGGTTGGGTTGAAATTGAGTTGAATATCATCGATTCCCATAGCTTATTTCCCCTTTGGTTCGGCGTGTAAGTCTTTGAAATATCTTAGTCCTGGTGCCCACATATGTTGGACGGGGTTAACATCACAATGGATCACCGCACATTTACCGGTTGCGAGAGCTCGTTCTAACGCTGGTTTCAAGTCTTTAGGGTCGCTCACACGTTCACCATGTGCTCCCATACTTTCTGCGAGCTTATCAAATTTAATTTCACCGAGATCCGATTTTATGCTTTCTTCTGGACTAAGCGTTTTCTTGATCAGTGTCTTCACAGGTTTTAAGGCAAAATGCTGATTCATTTTCACCATGCCCCATTGCTTATCACAGAACACGAGATAGATGACTTGCAGATTGTTGCGCACAGCCGTTTCAATTTCTTGTGGATGGAAGCCCATCGCGCCGTCGCCGATCATACAAACTACAGGTTTTCCTGGGTTTGCAACTGCTGCACCGAGTGCCTGAGCAGTTCCCGCACCGAGCATGCCGAATTTAAAGGTCGAAAATACGGAGCCTGGTTTCTCGATTTGGTAGTAGAAGTTCGCCCAGATGGTTGTATTTCCTCCATCAAATATGACGGGTGTGTCTTTCGGTACAACCTGTTGAACGGTTGCTGGAATAATGGCAGAATTCATTGGAACAGTTGTATCGGAGAGTTTTTCATCTAACTTCTTCCGATCCTTTTCACGTTCTTTACCAAATCGTTCTACATACTTTTTCATTGTTTCTGTATTGAAATGCTCTTTTTTTGCTTCGAGTTTATCGTAGAGCTTGGTCAAAAAGCGGGCTATATCTCCGTGAATCGCGATTTCAACCGGTTTGTTCCCTCCAAGTGTGCCTGGATCGATATCCACTTGGATCACTTTCTGATCTTTATTCCAGTATGGAGCTTTACCCCACCAATCTGTTTCTCCGATGCGCGAACCGAGTACCAACACTAAGTCAGATTCATTCCGAATATTATTATTCGCTTCGATATGAATCATTGGTATTGCGTGAGGGCTGCTTTCCGGAATTGCTCCGCGTCCTGCCCAACTTGTCGTTACAATTGTATTTAGTAGTTTGGCTACTTTTTCGAGTTGTTCCGAAGCTTGCGCATGAATGACGCCATAGCCTGCATGGATGATTGGAAACTTCGCCTTCATGAGAAGTTCCACTGCTTGATCGACTTGCTCATCTGAAGGTTCCGGTTGACTCATCGAACGATATTGATGTGGCTGCCAAAATGCAACGTCCGCTTTAAACTTGCCATTGATTATATTTTCAGGAATATCGAGGTGCACAACGCCTGGTCGTCCTTCATAACATTTACGAAGTGCACGTCGCATCATTTCAGGAATCCGATCGAAGGAAGGAACTGCTTCACTCCATTTCGCAAGTTGAGAAATAACCCCGGTTTGATTGAAACATTGATACGTTCCTCCGCGGTCCGGATACATAATTCCTGTACGTCTTGAACTTGTGATGACCAGAACGCGGTTTCCTTCCGCTTCCTCTACCACTAAGCCAGGTAAAAGATTCGCAACTCCCGGTCCGTTACTGGCCATACATACGCCCAGTTTTCCAGTAGATCGGGCATAGGCACCGGCCATATGAGCCGCACTAGTTTCATGACGCGGTGTTACAAGTTCAATTCCGTGTGGTTCAAGTTTGGAATAAAACCCAAAATACGTTCCATCGATAATACCGAAAACATGTTGGACCTCTTCAATTTGCAGCATCTTTGCCAATACTTCGCCGCCTGTATTTTCTCCCATTCTGTCATTCCCCCATTAAGTCGTTCACTAGTTTAGTATAAATTTCTGTGATGTCTTCTTGTGTTGGCACTTTTCGATTTGTTTGAATCCCATTCCCGGATAAAGCATCCTCCACTAAAATCGGAATACACGCTTTGACCTCTTCTAAATCAAGCCATTTTTTTGCGTCTATTTTTATTTGAAATTCTTCATTTAACTCTTCAATAAATTTAAGGACACTTTCAGCTTCTAGTACTCTCGCAATTTCGGCATAGCGTTCATTTGCATCTTCTGCACCGAACGAAATTACATATGGATGCATAAGCGCAACACTTAATCCATGCGGCATAGAAAATCGTGTACCAAGAGGTCGGGCAGTCGCATGTGCGAGGTTCGTTGAACTATTCGAAAAGGCGAGTCCTGCAAACATACTTCCTCGCAGCATGTTGTCGCGGGCTGTTACGTTTTGTGGTTCGTGATAAGCTGCTTGAATAGATTTGCCGATTAAGCGAATGGCTTCCAGCGCGAAAGAGTCACTTATGGGCGTTGCAAGGGTGGATACATAGCCCTCAATTGCATGCGCCAGCGCATCAAGTCCGGTATCTGCTGTAATTTTTGGAGACATGCTCACCGTCAATTCCGGATCCAATAGAACAATAGTTGGAATCAGTGCCGGATGTCCCGGATTCAACTTGCGCTTCAAGCTAGTATCTGTGATAACAGTTACTTTCGTGACTTCACTTCCGGTTCCAGCCGTTGTCGGTACTGCAATGAGAGGGATCTTGTCTAAGCTCTCGTGTTGCGGAATGTCACTTAGCGTTACCACCGAATTTGCAGCTAGTACGGATAAAGCTTTTGCCAGGTCCAGTGTCGTGCCTCCTCCAATTGCGAGAATACCTTCTGCTTTTGACTGTTTAAATTCTTTCAATGCCACTTGCAAATGCTCGGTCGTCGGTTCACTTTGAAAGTCTGTGAAATAGTGAAGAGAGGTACCATTCGATACAGCTTGTTCCAAAGACTTCTTCAATGCTTTTTTTGTTCTCTCACTAAGTAAAACGAAAAGTGAGTTTGCGTGAATAGCCTGACAGGCAAGACCTAATTCCTTTATACTTCCCGCACCATGAATGATTTGAGGTGCAAAGTACGTAGTAGAAGCCAGCTGACTCACCGTCCTTGTTTTGTCATCTTAATCCGGAATACATACATTTCCGGTTTCACGACACTTGTGTAATATTCAATCGGTTGACCTGAAGCGTCTTTGATTAAACGGGTAACAACCAGCCCATTAACGCCAGCTTCAAGTTCAAGTTTTTCAGCGTCTTCATTTTGTAAGGGCTTACAAGTTATGGCTTGCTCAGCCTCGTGCATCGTGACGCCAAGGTCATTTTCTAAAACTTCATATATTGTAATGTTATGTAAATCATACTTTTCGAGCGAAGCGCCAAGTTCTGGCGTGTAGTAATGGCTCTCGATTGCAATCGGTTCTCCATCAGCTGTGCGCAGTCTTTTAATCAAATGCAAGCTGTTACTTTTCATATAGGATGCAATTGAATCTGGTGGATCGACAACACCACTGAATAACAATTTTGAACCTGGTTTCATGCCCATTTGTTTCACCGTGTCAGTTAAACTGTGAATCGCATGTAGCCATTCATGGACTTGCTTATTCCTCTTGATAAACGTGCCTTTACCGTGAACCTTCTCCAATATCCCATCGTTCACGAGATGATTAATCGCTTCTCGAATGGTCGTTCGACTGACAGAGAAGCGTTCCATAAGCTCCCGTTCACTGGGCACTTTTTCTTGATACGCCCCATCTGCAATTTCTTGCTTCAACAAATCCCGTATCTGAAAGTGATAGGGAACAGGGCTATCTGTATCGAACATTTAAATCCCTCCTTATTCATCATGACGTCCCTACCAGTTAGCTTAATTGTATTATAAAGACAGTAATAACAAATTACTACCCCAAATGTTAAATTATTCGAAAAATTCTGTTCCTTTAGATGTATAGATAAAGTAGGGATACTCATGCACCGAATTATGTATTAATTTTGGAGACGCTTCCCATTCTAAAAATGATTCATGGAAATGATTCAGAGGAAAAGCATGTAAGTGAAAATTTAAAGTTTTAGGGATGAATTTACAGAAAAAATGACGTTATGCAACGGCACATAAATTAACTCGCTAATGACCGTATTACTCTGATTATAGAAGGTAAATGTTGTAGGGGGAAGCAGGTGGCGTCAAGAATATAGCTGAAATTACCTGTGGCTTACATCCTGTTACGGTTAGTTTTTTTGCAGACAAATAACCGCTGTTTTTAATTAAGGCCACACATAATTGTTTATTTTCAAATAATAGGGACCATAATGAGTAATAAACTTGAGTGTTCCATTTCATCAACATGGTATCAAGTCTGTCGTTATACATAATGACCAGAGATGATGAAAATATAGTTGTATTCATAATAAGTTTCAAGTAATAGAAAGGATTGAAATAAGTTTTTGGGAGTGGTGGGTGATGAAGTTTTTTAAAAAGCAGGGTTCCAAAAAAAGTGAACCAAGTGATAGTGCCGATTCAAGTGCATTAAGCAATAAACCTATTCTTTCCTCGCTTCAGGAAAACGTGGACATGGTCCTGAAAGCTTTTTTCCATACTGATGATTTAAAGCAAAAAAACATGACTATCCAGCGGAAAAATGGAAGCTTGTTGTTTTTAGAATCTTTAACAGACATGGAGAAAGTTCAAAAAGAGATTACACATCTATCCTCTCTAGATCCTGAAGGGGATGGCGATGACATATATCAGAAAATAGGTTTAAAGAGCGAAACAGAACTTCAACCCATTGTGGAAAAATTGCTGAAAGGATACAGTATTCTTCTATTAGATGGTACTTCTGAAGCAATCATTTTGGATACAAACAAACAATATAGTCGTTCTCCAGAAGAACCATCGAACGAAAAAGTGATAAGGGGATCCCATGAAGGGTTTGTGGAGAACGCAGTAGTAAATATGAACCTTATTCGTAAGCGCATCGAGAGCCCAAATCTAATAGTGAAACAATTTACTGTTGGTAACATAACCAGGACGAGCGTTTCAGTCGTCTATATGCAGGGTATTGCTGACGAAGTCATTGTTAAAGAAGTGGAAAAGAGAATTCAAACGATTAATAGCGATCTCATATTCAGCCCGGGATTCTTGGAAGAGTTCTTGGAGACTTCAGTCACCTCACCATTCCCTCAAATGCTGAATACAGAAAGACCAGACCGAGTTATTGCGAATTTAGTGGAAGGAAGGATTGTAGTTTTAGGCGATGGGAGTCCAACTGCCTTGATTTTACCTGTCAACTTCTTTGCATTTTATCAATCACCCGATGACTATAACAGTCGTAGTATACCTGGTTCATTTTATCGCATGGTAAGGCTGTTAAGCTTTTCAATTGCTGTCTTTCTCCCAGCTGCGTACATTGCAACCGTCTCTTTTCATTTTGAAGTCATACCTGGAAATCTAGTACTTCCCGTAAAAGGATCTCTCGAAAACATTCCCTATCAACCATTAGTAGAAGCCTTGTTAATGGAATTGATTATCGAATTAATCCGCGAGGCAGGTATAAGGCTACCCACACCGATTGGACAAACGATTGGGATTGTAGGAGGACTGGTTATTGGAGAATCGGTAGTACGAGCGGGACTCGTCTCCAACCTTATGGTTATAGTGGTAGCGATGACTGCGATATCTTCCTTTGTCATTCCCTCTACCGAAATGAACACAGCAGTCCGAATCCTGCGATTTCCTTTTATGATAGCTGCAGCTAGTTTTGGTTTTTTTGGAATCGTGTTTTGTATTATGATTTTATTGATACATTTATGTAAGCTTGAGTCATTTGGAAGAGCTTATTTTGCCCCCCTGGCCCCTTTTGGTTGGAAAGATATGAGGGACATGCTCGTGAGACTGCCTATATGGATGCAGGATGAACGCCCGAAAGATGCTAGTCCACAAAAATCGAAGCGGGGAGGAATGTCGAGGCCGTGGAAACAAGAGAAGTAAAATCGTCCTCTCCTAGCTCCATTTCCGTAGGGCAATTAGCATTTTTCATTCTTCAAACACAAATAGGAGTGGCAGTACTTTCCCTTCCTTTTGTTGTATTTAATGTATCTAAGGGGGATGCATGGATATCAGTTCTCTTGGCAGGTTTTCTTGCACAGGTCATGATCGTAGTCATTTGGGTACTCTGCCGTCGATTTCCAGGAGCCACTTTCTTCGAATTTATTCCAAGAATACTTGGCAAGATAGGAGGGACGATTTTATCCTTTACCTACATCGTTTACTTTATCGCTATGGCAAGCCTTATTCTGACTTTGTCCGCAAACATTATTACCAGTTGGGTTTTACCTAATACTCCTTCTTGGGTTATTATGGTTAGCATCATTATTTGCGCAATATATTTGGTAAAAGAAAATTTGAGAATTATTGCTAGATACCATATGCTTATTTCTCTCTTTTTTATCATCTTAATTTTTATGTTTTTAGGTGTACTCAAACATGTAAATGTTCTTTTTATAATGCCGGTAGGAAGTACAGGAATTGTTTCTATTTTAAAAGGCTCTAAGGAAGCAATCTTAGCAATGTTAGGCTTTGATTTACTATTGGTGTTATATCCACTCACGCAAGGAAAAGATAAGAAACGAGTAAAAGCGGTATCCTTGGCAAACTTAGGAGTGACCATTTTATACACGTTCATCACCATAAGTACCCTTATGTTCTTTTCTCCAGAAGAGTTGAAATTAGTACCAGAACCTGTACTTTATATATTGAAGGCACTGGAATATACAGTAGTGGAAAGATTAGATTTAATTGTCATTTCCATATGGATAATAACAGCTAGTGCGTCTTTTATGAGTTATCTATATATCGCTTCTTATGGAATGACCAAAATTTTACACCTAAAGCACCATAGAAAAGTAGTTCCATTTTTAGGTGCTATTTGTTTGGGCATCGCCCTTATTCCAGGCAATGAGGAAACGAAAATCGAATCTTTTTCAAAATACATGGGTCATGCTGGTTTAGTTTTTGCCATAATTATACCAACCTTGCTTTTGTTGCTTGCTATTCTTTTTCGAATTAAGGATAGAGGTGAAAAATCATGAAGAAGAAAGTTCTTTT
>JBFELW010000090.1:0-7410 GCA_041551995.1 Paenisporosarcina sp. | reverse complement strand
AGACATGACCTTGCAGCATCCCGAACATCGCAATAAGCCCATGCATTTTTCTTTTGAATATCCTTTTGTTCATCATTCCAATGCATAATAGGCATCTTTTCATATTCATCGGGCTCGTATATATTAGCAAATCGAAGAGTCACTATTTGATTTTTAGTAAGGTTGTAAAACATTTGGGAGAGGTTTTCAGTTAACCGTTTTGCCATAGCATATGATGATTTTAAATTAGTAGGATGCTCTTCATCTACTGGAAGGTAACTAAGCTGATCTGGTACAAAAGGATACCCCAGAACAGTTTCGCTAGAAGCCCACACAAGCTTTGGGATTTTAAGGTCCTTACAAGCTTCAAGGATATTAAAATTAACGAGCATATTATTTTCAAATATAGCTTGAGAAGTATTTCTCACATCGGTTGGAATATTCCCGAGATGTACGACTGCATCACATCCTGCTAATAGCTGACAGACCTGACCGTAATCACGCAATTCTGCTTGGATAAACTTTTTTGATGCGGATTCCTCTCGCAGTTTTCTATCAGAAGCTATCACTTCATGACCTGCTTCTAGGATTGTCCTTACGGTCCATCGACCGATTTTACCTGCTGCCCCTGTTACTACTACTTTCATCATATCGGCTCCCTCGTTACTTATTTTCGATATTACTATTGAAAACTTCTCATACAGTTACACCTAATATCTCAGTTAGAATGCCCATTTATTCAAGTTTTATTAAGCGAAGGCTTACAAATAAAATAATGTAAACATAGTCAGTTCTTATAATGATTTTGCATCTTAACGTTAATAAAATAAGTAGGTCTGAAACTGTGTATCTATTAGCTAAATTTGTTGTTTCTTATCTTTTGATACAAGTTTCTCCCTAATACTAGCGTAAATAGTCGGACAATTGAGACTAATTATCCAAAGGAGTTAATAGGGAAATGGTTTAACTATATAAGTGTAGGAATTCTTTGACTATACTTAACCCTTTTCCTTAAGGGGGGTGTATCTTCACATAGGAAAAAGAGTGAGGATTGAGATGAATTCTTAACAAGTATTTAAGAGAGAGGATGTATCAAGGGGATGAATAGAAATTTCTCAAAAGTATTATTTAGTTTCTTAGCATTTGTACTTATCTTTTCAACATTTAGTTTAGGTGCAACTGCAAGTACTACATCAAAAACGCAATTCACTGAATTACCTTTAGCTGAAATTTTCGGTGACATTGAGCTTTCCACCAGCAGACCGACTTCTGTTATTGTCGAGTTAAACGCTGAGTCCATTGTTGAAGCAAAAAGCAAAGGGAAAAAGCAAACTAAGGAAAACTTAAGTGCTGAAAGAGGAAAAGTTATTTCTGCTTTAGAAAAGGCAGTCAAAAATGCGGATGTAAATAGAGAGTATGACTATGTGTTTTCAGGATTCTCTGTTGAACTACCTGCTAATGAAATGATTAAACTTTTAGCAATTCCAGGAGTTAAAGCTGTTTATCCAAACGTTCATTATACAGCTGATGTGATCTCTGCTAAAGAAATTACTGCAGAAGATTTCAGCCCATTAATGATGGATAGCGCTCCATTCATCGGTTCGAACGAAGCTTGGGACCTTGGTTTCACTGGTGAAGGCATAACAGTAGCAGTTATCGATACTGGCGTTGATTATACACATCCTGATTTAACTCATGCATTTGGAGAGTATAAAGGGTATGACTTTGTAGATAACGATAATGATCCACAAGAAGGTGCTGGACAATACCATGGTACACACGTTTCTGGTACAGTAGCGGCAAATGGAACAATTAAAGGTGTTGCACCTGAAGCTACATTGTTAGGTTACCGTGTTTTAGGAGCGAACGGTGGTACGACGGAAGACGTAGTTGCAGGTATTGAACTTGCTGTACAAGACGGTGCTGACGTTATGAACTTATCTTTAGGTAATACATTAAACAACCCTGACTGGGCAACTTCAATTGCTTTAGACTGGGCGATGGCTGAGGGTGTTGTAGCAGTCACTTCTAACGGTAACAGTGGACCAAATAACTGGACGGTTGGATCTCCTGGTACTTCTCGTGATGCTATTTCTGTAGGGGCTACACAGCTTCCTTATAATATGTACACTTCAACTATTTCAACTATTTCAACTACTGAGGGTGTTAGTTATCCTACTGCAAAAGTTATGGGATTCCCTTCAGATGAAGAGTTGTTGGCTTTAAATGGAGAAGAATATGAGTTTGTTTATGTGGGTCTTGGTGCAGAAGCTGATTTTGAAGGTAAAGACCTTGAAGGCAAAATTGCTTTAATTAGCCGTGGAAGTTATGCATTCGTTGATAAAGCTACTAATGCCAAAAATGCTGGTGCAGTTGGCGCAGTTATCTTTAACAATATACCTGGTGAACATGCTGATGTTCCAGGAATGGCAGTACCGACAATTAAAACAGAACTTGTAGATGGACAAAAGCTTCTTGCAGAATTGGAAGCTGGTAATAACAAAATTTCTTTTGATATTGCATTCTCTAAGCGTGTGGATGAAACAATGGCTTCATTTTCTTCTCGTGGACCAGTAACATTCACGTGGATGATTAAGCCAGATGTATCTGCACCTGGTGTGAATATCGTAAGTACGTACCCAGGTGAGGGGTATGCAGCACTACAAGGAACAAGTATGTCTTCTCCTCACGTTGCAGGAGCTGCAGCAATCTTGTTACAGAAGAATCCTCAATGGGGATCTGAAGATGTAAAGGCTGCATTAATGAATACAGCGGTAGATGTGATTGACCCTACTACAGGAGAGGCTTACAAACACAATTCACAAGGTGCAGGTAGTATTCGTATCGTTGATGCGTTAAATACTGAATCACTAGTAGCACCAGGTAGCTACTCATTTGGTAAATTTGTTAAAGATAATGATGTACAAGTAGAGAAACAAAGCTTTGAAATTAAAAATCTATCAGAAGAAAATAAGAATTATAGTTTTGATGTTGAGTTTGATGGTAATCCAGCTGGAATTAAAGTGATGTTAAGTAATAACTTAAATGTTAAAGCTGGTAAATCTCAACAAGTGAACTTTAAAGTTCAAGTTGATACCTCTAAATTAGATCCTGGTTATTATGAAGGGACTATTACCGTAAACGATGGTACTCAAACAATTGACGTTCCAACCATACTATTTGTGGGTGAACCAGATTATCCTCGAGTAACTGGTGCATTCTTCGAGAAAGTTACTGAGGATTCATACTACGTAGGTTCTTATTTACCTGGTGGTGCTGAGGTACTAGAGTATGATTTATACGTATTTAACGAAAATGGAACAATTGGTGGGTTTGTTGAAACACTAGGTTCATATACAAATGCTTCTGCTCCGTACCATGAATTTTTATGGGATGGAACTGTACATGGTGGTATTAACCTTCCAAACGGAGATTGGGTATTGGCCGTTTATGTAGAACAAGCTGGCGTTGCGGAATACAAAGCATATTTAGTAACAAAAGAGTAATAGTCTTAAAAGAGATTCCAACTAGCATGATTAGTTGAAATCTCTTTTATTTGAGTTAAGAGGTTAGTTTGTTTGTTCCTTTAATAAATGCTTGTATTCACTATCTTTAACCATTTCCTTTGGCAATAATTTTGTCCATTTTAAAATGGGAGTGTCTGGATTAGACTTGATATAACCTTATTCTTAGGTCGACTTACACTATTCCCCAAAATTATAGTTCTATTTATACGAAAAATGAATTGGAGGAAACATTTTGCCTATAGAGTTTCACTATTTTTCATTAATATTAATTGGATTAATTCTTGCTCGCATAATTCTAAAAGTGACGAAAGAAAGATTAAAGAAGATTAAGACGTATTTAACTGTTGTAAACACCGGAATTCTTATTGTATTTAATTTAATTATGTATTCTTTTTCAGATCAATATAGAATGATCTTGCAAAATCAAGTTGGTTCTTATGTATTGATTGCTTTAATTATTTTAATAAATGTTACTGTTCTAATCGATATAATTAAAATAAATAAAAAGGACTGAGCTGCTTAGCTTTCGTCCTTTTTGTCAATTTAATTGGTCTGATAAAATAATCATATCCTGTACCACTGACAGAGTTTAAGCAAAAAGACTACAGAATTGCACCAAATCTATAACTATAAAATGAATACATATTTTTGTTGTCTTTTTAATCATTATGTTATAATAATAGCAAGTAATGAATACAATAAAAAAAGACCGAGTGGTGTACCACCACCAAACGGTCATGTAATAGCAGGTTCCCTCATAGGGCATCGGCAATTAAAGTGGAAATAACCCATCTCCTTGCGCGTCTAACTCAAGGATGGGTTATTTTTTTTGGTTGAAAGACAATATCAGGACAACTAAAGTTGCGAAAGAAACCGCGAACATCAGTGAATCTTCTATTGGCATAAGCACCACCTCCTTTCCAGGAAGTGAGCCAACCACCCTTGAGTACCCTATTCTATTACTCCTCTATTATACCATTTTCACTCTAGAATCCAGTAGGATTGCACTTTTTCTACAACGCTTTTATACTCACTTCTGGTTCTTGTTTTCTCTATTTCTTGCACATCCTCATTTAAACAACTGGCAAGTACTAATGAATGAAAGTTGGCCGATAAACGAACCGTTTCATATACCTTCTCATCTCAATTTTACAGATCTTTATTATCTAGTAAATCGTTAATTAATATAAATCCTTTTAAAAAGATAGTAAGTTCAACTATTTAATAAAGACTTCTATATGTACATATTTGGTTAATTTTCTAGTCACAAATAAGCTTTCTATTTATAAATAAAAGGAATCGGGCCACTCCCGCGGAAAAACGGATGGCGAAAGCCCCGCAGACGAGGCCAAAGGAACGAAGGCTAAGAACGCCACATCATGTGGCAACGCCTTCCTGACCAACATCCTGTTGGCCCGAGAAGATTGAGGCGTTCGTCCGCAGGAAAGGGCTAAGATTCCAATTGACTTGATTGTTTAAATATAATTGTATCTCAACTCAAATTAATAAATTTTTCTACAGTTTATGTGTCTTCTGTCATGATTTTAAAAAACCATTACTTTCTCTGTCTTCTCTCCGACACGCTTTCATTCACCATCGTATACATGGACTCTACGCCTTCTTCAGTTGCGACAAAGTCATAGGCGTTATTCGGATTAATACCCATGCTATTTGCTTCTTTAGCCGCATCGATATTTGCTCCAATGAAAATGAACTCCCAGTGGTTCTTCTCTTGGTGATGCTTAATTTGTTCTTTCACTTTGTCATACGTAAATTCCCGGCTAGCATTTTCCATTCCGTCTGTTGTGATAACAACTATCACTTTGTCTGGCTTTCTTTCTTCCATCGTTTTTGAAAGTCTATGGTCGACATCCAAAATGGTTTTTCCGACAGCATCCAATAGCGCAGTCATACCCCTAACGAAATACTCTTTACTCGTTAACTTCACTTTACTAGCATCGATGCCATTCCATAGGAGCTCGTACTTGTCATCGAATAGGACAGTGGTCAGGGATACTTCTCCTTCGAGTTGACACTGCTTTTCGACAAATGCATTGAAACCTCCGATGGTATCACGTTCAAGCCCACTCATTGACCCACTTCGGTCAAGAAGGAAAATAATCTCCGTTACATTGCTCTTCATATTCATCATCCTCTTTCGTCTGTTAATGATATAATTGTAGCTAACTATTAACGAGATATGGTCGCCTGAAAAGCGACATTTAAGGAGGTGGATTTGATGCTTGATAAACAGACTTTGACGGATATGCAGGAGTATATTGAGTTTCATTTAAATGTAATCGAACATTTTTCCTTTAATCATATTCATCTTGAGCAAGAATACAGTATTCAAGAAGAAAGCTTCTCAATTGAAATAGATGACTTTATAGAGACTAAACGAAAACCTACGCTCAACCAGTTATTGTTTCAATTTATTGATCAATCAAATGTAAGTGATGCTGAGATTTATAAGAAGGCGGGTATCGATCGTAGGCTATTTTCAAAAATACGTTCCAATGTGGATTATCGACCAAGTAAAAACACGACCATCGCACTTGCTTTGGCTCTTCACTTAAATAAGGTAGATACCGAGGCACTATTAAGTGCTGCTGGATACTCCTTATCGGACAGCAACACGTTCGATTTGATTATCCAATACTGTTTGGAGAAACAAATTTATAACATTCACTCTGTCAATGAGGCATTGGATCATTTTAAGCAGAAGGCTTTGTTTGGGGCCATCTCATCATAGGAAAAAGGCGGCTGAAATTATATCTTCGGCCGCCTTTTTTATTGGAACAGTATCTAAAGAAAGGGGAGTGTGCAAACATTACTTGAATATGTGATTGTTATGTATGTGAGATGGGTATCTTAAGTGTAATATGCGTTATTACATATATTGTGAAAATTAGATTACATTTAACATTTATATATAAGTAAGGAGTTATATATGATTGATATAATTGCTTGGTACACACCCTTCATCTTAACGATAACACTCTTGCTTGTGACATCGCGGTATGGCGATTGGAGAAATTGGAGGAAATACTATCCAACGATTCTTTTCATTGTCTTAGTTAATCTGTTCTCTTACGTTTTAACTTTTGACTATCCATTGTGGTTATTTCATGAAACAGCATTTATTCCGAATCGAATGATGAACGAATTTCGTTTGGATTTCATCCAAATGCCTGCCATTGTCTTACTTTATTTGACCTACTATCCATATGCAGCTGAAAAGGTAAGTCAGTTTTTTTATATTATGGTATGGGGTACTTTCTGGTCGGTCACTGAAGCTTTTTATATGTACACAAGTGTTTATACGTATCATAATGATTGGAACATTTGGTGGTCATCTGTGGTTTGGTATATGATGTTTGTCGTGATGGCGATCCATTATAAGAAACCACCGTGGGCATGGTTAATTTGTGTTGTATTTAGTGTGTTAATGATTTATTACTTTACTATCCCTCTCGGAAGTGGGTGAAGTGACTTGGTCAACTTTACTCACTTTTTGTTTTGATTATACGAATGAATCAACTTGAAAAAAAGAGAACCTAGAAATGACTAGGCAGTTCAGTTTCGAGTCACTGTTTCCATTCGTGTTCCAATACACTGTACAATCATGTATCCGCCAACCGTCTTTAATCAACAAATCTTTACAAATTTCACCTTCTTACATCGTCTTCTAATTCCTTTTCAATTTCTTCATCACTAATTGTTACTATCTTCTCTTTAACTCCATACTTCTTCTTTATGATTTGACCTACCTCTGACTTATCAATGGCATCCTTTACTGCTATATAAATTACTAAGTACGAAATAAATAACCCAACAATCCAAAGTAAAATAGTTCCCAAAATCATTTTTCTTCCCCCAATTAAATATTTCTTCAAAACCTTCT
>JBFELW010000089.1:0-7507 GCA_041551995.1 Paenisporosarcina sp. | reverse complement strand
TATCGTTATTAGTAAGTGCCCTTGGTTCAAAATACGAAATTGATACGCGAGGAAAGTTACTTCTAATTGAGGACGTTTCAGAGGAACCCTATAAAGTGGATAGTATGTTAAACCAATTGCGGTTAGCTGGAAAATTAAACGAAGCAGCTGGAATTGTTGTAGGTGACTTTTCAAAAGCAGAGCCTGACAAACGTAAAGTAACTTTGACGTTAGAAGACGTTTTACAACATTATTTAGGTGATTTAGGTAAACCAGTTGTTTCTGGTTTTAAAATTGGTCACTGTCAACCTCACTTTGCCGTACCATTAGGTGTAGAGGCACGACTTGATGGCGACGCGAAGACGCTCACTATTTTACCAGGCGTACAATAAATTCCAGGTGAAATGAGAATAGTGTTAAACCCTTACCAAGAATACTAAATATGATGCATTTCGCATATAGTAATGTGCTATAAAAGGATTAATTTTAGGCGAAAACGGTTAAAGACAAATATGCGTATTAAATCGTTAGATTCTCACAAAAGGGTTAGGAGAGATTATAAATGCTGTATCAATCATCAACCACTTGGGTGTGTTCAGTAACAGTAGCCACAGTTTGGTCATCGCCTGAATCTGCTAGAGATATAGATGCACCAAGTTTAGAAAACCCAGTCAGGATGAACGCCTGGAGGAAAGCATTAAATTATAAAGATTTACTCGATTTATGTGATGGGAATCGAGTACAAACCCAATTGTTATTTGGAGAACCTGTGCTAGTCGAAGAGGTTGTTGGAGATTGGGCAAAAGTAATTTGTACTTGGCAGTGTTCTAAGAATGAAGTGCGAGGATATCCTGGGTGGGTACCACTTGCACAAATAAAAGAAATGCCACGTATTTCGGATTATGGGTATGCAAAAGTACGTGCTACGCATGTTCAATTGTGGACGACAGACAAAAAACCAAAAATAGTCGTACCATATAACACCATTTTACCTGTGATAAGTAACAGCTTAGCGTATACACGCCTTCATACCCCATTGGGAGAAGCACTCGTTTTGAGTGAGGATGTAGAAATTTCACCAGGAATTGAGTCATTTGTTACCAGACAAGGTGCAGAATGCATATCAAGTGCAAGTAAATTTCTTGAATTACCATATTTTTGGGGTGGTATGTCTCCTTATGGATATGATTGTTCGGGGTTCAGTTATAACATACTAAAGGCAAATGGGTACTTCATTCCACGAGATGCATCGGATCAATCAGAAAATGGTCAAGAAGTAGATCTGCAAGACACATCTTCTTGGAAGATGGGAGATTTGTTGTTTTTTGCCACTGAAGGAACAGAATTTGTACGTCATGTTGGCATTTACTATGGTAATGGGCAAATGATTCATGCCCCTTCTACTGGAAAAGCAATTGAAATTATCGAGCTAGAAGGAACGAAGTTTGTGAAGGAACTTTGTGCGGTAAGACGATATGCGGAAGTAGAAGAGAACGAGGGTTTAACTAATGAAGAAGTAGATATAGTAAATCTTAAATAATCACGTTAAAAATTCAGATGTAAAAATAAAGGAAGGCGAGCAGCTAGGGTTGCTCGCTTCTTGCTTTTTCGTCGGGGATTAATCGTCTTCAATCATCTACTTGAACGGGGTAAGTCAAAAACTTATTAACAAAAACCATTTATTAGAACTATTTTACTATTTTTACTATACTTGAAACTTTTTATGGTAAATATCGTAATATTTAATAGAGAAGGAGGGGGTTAACATATTAGCCTTATTCGACAAATATCAAAACGTCATTATTATTATGGTTTTACTATTCTACATTTTTAATTCAATTTATTTTGGCTCAAAGGTTCTATCTATCATTCTCTTTATTGTGTTTATAACGATCCAGTTGATTCGAATGCGAAAACAAATTAAAAAATTGACACATTTACAGAAGATAATAATCCTCTCTATACTCGTAACTTCTATCGTATTCCTCATACTCCTATTTATAATGCTAAACCATTTGATCAATGTTGGTTTTCTTTCCTACACAGATATGACGATTGGTTTAATTCAAATTACGTTAATTGTTACCTATTTAGTAATCGTTACGTCTCTAATACGAAATGTATATCTAAGATATACCACTATAAAAGCGTGAAAAGGATGCCCGGTTAAAGGGCATCCTTTTACATTCCTTTTTTAAGGTGTTCAGAAGCTAATAACCCATACAGATGCATATCGTGCCGTTTACCATCACGTTGTAACCATTCGCGAAATGATCCCTCATGCTTAAAGCCAAGTGATTCATACAACTTAATAGCACCTCTGTTATAGCTAAATACACTTAATTGAACACGGTGCAAATTGACTTCATTGAATGCATAGTTAACCAATATTCGCATGGCATCTGTCCCGTACCCTTTGCCATGGAAATCAGGTCCAATGGCAATGGAAACCCAGCCAACTTGGTGGGGCCAAACAATATCCTCAATGGCACATATCCCTAAGAATTCATCACTTCCTAAAGCACGTATAGCAAAACGATACGTTCGGTCGGAATGTTCTTCTACTAATTTGTCTGCATTTTTCTCTGATTCTTCACGAATAGGCGAAGCGTTGTAATAGCGACCAAATGCTTCCATGCTATTCCAAGTTCGATAAGTGGGTAGATCTCCTCTTTTTAATGAAGTTAAACGAACTTTTTTTCCGGTAAACACAGGCATGACCCCTTGTCATAAGTTTTTCTTATAGATATTCATTGTATCATACGTATTTTCTTATCATTCCGCTCGGCTTACAATAGAGGTAAGAAAAGGAAGTGATGATATTGATGGATTTAATTTTATTATATTTTATTGGTTTCATTGCCACAACCATAGGAACACTTGCAGGTGGAGGGGGACTGATTAGTTTACCTACGATGTTGTTGCTTGGACTGCCTATTCATTCTGCTATTGGTGCTAATAAAGTCTCGAACACAGTGAGCTCATTTTCAAGTTTTTTCACTTTATATAAACGTAAGCAAATTACTCTAAAAGAGTCATTTTGGATTATCCCTTTTAGTTTGGCAGGAGGTTTAACAGGAGGGTACATTGCCACTTTACTATCCTCCAAGTACATGTTCATCATTGCCATCTTCTTACTAGCTTTTGCATTCCTCACTTCATTTATTGGAAAAGGAAATTTCAGTGGAAATGAACCATTGAAATTTGGGAAGGTTAGTGGTACTGGATTATATGGAATTGGAATATATGACGGTTTATTTGGACCAGGTCAAGGAACGTGTATTTGTTCAGCTATTTAAATGTAGCATATATACGATCTGTTGGTTTGGTAAGGCTTGCAACCTTCTCAAGTTGCTTTGGAGCAGCCATCAGTTATATCTACTCAGGAGTAATCATGTGGCCACTGACTTTAGCTTTAATGGCAGGATCCATTACTGGCGCTCAACTTGGCGTGCGTATAGCTGAGAAGTTAAAACCTCAATATGTAAAACCGATATTACGCATCGTTACAGCAATGTTAATTATTCAATTAATTGTAGATAATATAGTCGGATAGATAAAGGCTACTTTTAAATTGGATGAGAGTAGATAGTACTGTATATTGTGGACCAGCAAGTTAACTAGGGTGTGAGACGAGTTTGAGCGATAAAACCTTCGATTTGAGCGATAAATCACCAGTTTGAGCGATAAAACCCCAGATTGAGCGATAAACATCACGATTTGAGCGTTAAATTTTTCACAAGCTAATTTTAACTAAAAAAGCCGTCCCATACGTCAAGTTAACTCGGCTAACAAACACCTCATACAAAAGAGACACTAAAAATAGAAGCGAAGTGTAAACAAAAACATTTATTAAAATCTGAATGGGAGTCACTTCACTTCGTTCCATGACTCTTTACTGTTTAGTGAAGGCTCTTATCTCTAGTGTGTTCACCAAGCAAAAGTAGTCCATGACTCTCTCTACAGAAATTATGTATGAGAGAGATTTTTATTTTCATTTTTTCTCCTCTAAAGTTCTATTAACAATCTCTCATTAACCCGATAACCACCGTTTTTCCTGGGATACGCACTTGTTTCAGTAAATAAAATCCTTTAACTAGTTAGCTGAAATAAAATTTAGAAACTCACTTTACAAATATTTCAACATAGTGTACCATCTAAATAGTACACTAATACGGAGGGTGTGGAAGTGTGAAACAATTACGTGGTTTATTAATGAAAGAATGGATTCAAATGAAGAGCTGGCTTTATGTGCTTCTTTTGATGGGTGCATTCATTTTATTCGTCGGTCCTACATCACTAAAACGAATATTTGGGTTAGTAGATAGTATTGGAACGATTGGTTTCATGACTGGTTTAATGTTGATCTTTTTGCATAGCTTTGTGGTCCTTATTATGTTCGTAGCCACCTTAGGTAAAGATATGGCAAGACAAGATGTTTGGTTTCACACACCTTCTTCAATGTTTAAATTGATTGTGGCGAAACTAATTTTTTCGGTCTTTGTGATATCAGTCTCAATTGCTTTTATAAGCCTTATTACATTTGGGTATCTAAACATGACCTTAGAGAATACGACTTCGAAACTTGAATTAGTTAAGTTCGCACTATTAGTTGATGGAGCAACCATTTCAGGTTCCGTATATGTGGCTTGTATTGGATTTTTCTTCTGGGTTATATATCAAACCTTACGAATGAGAATCAGAATTTTAGCCGGACCTATAACAATCGGTTTGTTTTTCTTTATTAATTATTGGTGGGACAAAATACTCGCAAGTCCTTTTTTCACTAAAACATTTAATATAATGGGCGAAATTCCTCTTCAACGTCTGTTAGCAAGTGACTTAGTGGAAAAGACGTTTGAATTTGATGTATATGTAGGTCCTTCATTACAAATCGGTGAAATTCTCTTTATTGCCGTGATCACGATTCTCTTATTTTTTGTTTCCGTCATTTGGTTTGACAAGAAAGTGAGAGTGTGATGTATGAGCATAGACTTTCTTCCAGACAAACCCATTTATCAGCAATTAATTGAGCGTATATCCGGTGATATTATTCGAGGCATTGTAAAGCCAGGTGACAAACTTCCATCTGTTCGTGAATATGCAGTAGAAGTGGGTGTGAACGCCAATACAATGCAACGTGTATATAGGGAGTTGGAGCTGATGGGTATTAGCGAGACAAAGCGTGGTCAAGGAACATTTGTGACTGAGAATGAAACCCGGTTGGATGAATTACGTATACAAATGAAAGAAAGCTTAATTGCAGCCTTTATTCATAATGCAGAAGCACTTGGCTTCAGTAAAGAAGAAATGGTGTTGTCGCTTCAACGACATCCTGGAGGTGAACAACATGATTAAACTTCAGAAGGTATCGAAAAAATTTGGAAGTCATAAGGTTCTGACCGAGATTAACTTGTCGATATCTAGGGGCAAAATTGTCGGGTTGGCTGGTGAGAATGGCAGCGGGAAATCGACATTGTTAAAACTAATGGCTGGTCTACTAGAACCTGCAACAGGCTCCATTGAATTAGATGGTGTACGCGTATCCAGAAAGTCAGCTGTAAACATTTCGTATTTACCAGACGCAGATTTGTTCTATCCTAATTTCACGGTGGATCAGTTATTCCGTTTTTATCAATCACAGTTTGACGACTTTAGTTACTCGAAAGCTTGTATAGTAGCAGAATTTTTGAAAATCGATTTAAAAGCTAAATTGAAAAACTTGTCTAAAGGAAATCGAGGACGAGCAAAAATGGCAGTCACTCTAGGACGTGAAACACCTTATTACTTAATGGATGAACCATTCTCTGGTTTTGACCCCATGGTACGGCACGATATTATCAAAGGTTTGATTCAATTCACAAATCCAGAAACACAGACGATTATTCTGTCGACCCATGAGATTAGGGAAGTCGAACCTTTACTCGACGAAATCGTCGTATTAAGAGAAGGACGAATTATTGCACATGAAGAAATTGAAAACATCCGTGACCAATTTGGAAAAGATACAACTACATGGATGATGTCGTTATATAAGGAAGGTGAGGAAAATGGAACAACAACCAATCGTTGAATTAAAATCATTGTCAAAAACGATAGGAAAAAAGAAGATTATCGATAATCTGAACTTGTCATTATTTCCTGGGCAAATTACGGGGTTCTTAGGACCAAATGGAGCGGGAAAAACGACTACGATACGTATGATGGCAGGGTTAATGAAACCTTCAAGTGGAGAAGTCGTGATTGAAGGTCAAAATCTAAGTGACCATTTTGAAGAAACGATGAGAAAAGTAGGTGTTATCGTTGAGAACCCAGAGATGTACAAATACATGTCTGGTTGGAAAAACTTAGTCCATTTTGCTCGGATGAATAAAAACATCTCTCAAGATCGCGTTAAAGAAGTAGTAGATCAAGTGGGTATGCAAAATCGTATTCATGAAAAGGTTTCTACATATTCACTAGGCATGCGGCAGCGTCTCGGTTTAGCACAGGCTTTATTACATCGTCCAAAATTTCTCATTTTAGACGAACCTACGAACGGTCTAGATCCTGCAGGAATTCGTGAGTTTCGTACCTACTTGCGAAAAATTGCCGCAGAAGATGGCGTATCCGTATTGGTTTCAAGTCACTTACTTTCAGAAATTGAATTGATGTGCGATAGAATTGCCGTGATTCAAAACGGCCAACTCATTGATATTCGTGAAATGAACCAAAAAGAAGAGGCACACTATTATATTGAAGCTCAACCAGCCGATCAAGCACATGAATTCCTAGTTTCACAAGGGTTAGTTCTTGAAGCAAGTGGAACAGGGTTTATAACAAAAGTAGAGCAAGAAAAAATTCCAGCACTCATTCAAGCAATGGTATCCGCAAGTCTTCAGGTATTTGCAGTTCAACCATTCCGTAAAACACTGGAAGATCAATTCTTAGAAATGACCGGAGGTGGCCAAATTGCTGAATCTCATAAGAAATGAATGGATGAAATTATGGCATAAAAAAGCCACATGGATTATGGCTGGAATACTTATACTTATCTTAATTGGAGTTTCAGGAATTACTAAATGGTCTGATTCAAATATGCAACCCCGTGGTAATCAACCATCGTGGGAGGAAAGTTTAGAAGAAAGTAAAGCAATCTTCACAACGCAGATAGCAGATCCCAATATAGATGATGCTACCAAAAAGCAATTGGAAGAAGAAATAGCCATCATTAATCACCGACTAGATAAAAACCAAGCACCTTCAGAAGGCGGTAGCCGAGAGCAACATGTATATGATTCACATGTTTTGTTATCCATGGCAATCTTGTTTTCTGTCATTGCAGCTGGAAGTATTGTTTCCGCAGAATTCTCACAAGGTACAATAAAAATGTTATTAAGCCGACCAGTCAAACGTTGGAAGATCTTAACTTCTAAGTACATCACTTCGTTGCTATACGCATTAACTTTAACGGTATTAGCATTTCTGTCAACTATCCTTGCTGGTTACATGTTCTATGACGCTGGCAGTATGACGATTTTGGATTATC
>JBFELW010000088.1:0-7582 GCA_041551995.1 Paenisporosarcina sp. | reverse complement strand
TGAGGCATTTTCATCGAACAATGTATTATAAAACAAAATTCCCGAAGCGGAAATTGGTGATTCATGTGGTACTAAAGCAATTTCACCTAAGTATGCAGAACCTTCATCATGAAGGATAAGTTCTTGTAACAAATCATTTCCTACCTCAGCATGTGCTTTTACAATTTTTCCATTTTCAAATGTTAATGAGAACTTATCAATTACATTTCCTTGATAGATAAATGGTTTAGTATTACGTACATAACCATTTACACCTAATTTTAGCGGGGCAGTATACACTTCTTCAGTTGGCATGTTAGCAATAAATGCTGTTTGATTCGGCGTTCTACTTGCTCCAGATATCCACAGATGTTTTTCTGGCAATTCAACTGACAAGTTAGTACCGGGTGCTGTATAGTGAATTTTTTTATAACGCTTTTCATTTAATATAGAAGCCCGTTTTTCAAGATTTCGAATATGCGCTTTCCACTCCGCTACAGCTGTTCCTTTTCCAATGCGGACGGTCGTAAAAATGGTTTCCCATAACGCAGTAAGTTGCTCTTCTTCTGGCAAGTCTGGAAACACCTTTTTCGCCCATTTTTCAGAAGGAATAGCTATAATTGACCAAGCTATTTTATCGGACATAACTGCGGCGCGATATTTTTCTAATGCCCGTCCGGATGTTTTTTGGTAATCAGAAATACGCTTAGCAGGAACGCCCGCTAATAGATCAGGATCCTCTCCATCAATCCATAGCAGTGAACCTTGTTGATCAATCAGTTCATTCCGTTGTGTCACCATCCAAGCAGGAAAAACATTCATTTCTTCATCAGGAGCTAAGTCAAAAAAAGCACGATGGACCGGCCCATCTGTGAAATTCACATGAACGCGTTTAGCACCAGCTTCATAGGATTTTTGAACAACTAAGCGAGAAAATTCTAATGTGTCTGTCGTTGTGTTAATCAACACATTTTGCCCAGGTTGAACGTTTAAACCAACTCGAACTGCTAAATCTGCGTACTCCTTTAACTTTTCTTCAAATGTCATTTCTTAGTCCTCCTTTGAGAAACCGTTTTCGAAGACCCCTCAATCAATCCGCCTCTATCCCAAACTTTTTGAATAGGTTTAGAAGGTAGCTCTTTTGTCCATTTTTTAAAGTTTTTCTCATCTAAATATGTTAATAAAGATAAGATCTCCCCATCTGCTCCTGCACGTCCTGTACGTCCTGAACGATGTAGATATTGTTCAATCGTGTGGGGAATATCTACATGAATTACATGAGTAATTCCTTCAATATCTAAACCACGGGCAGCGATATCAGTTGCGATTAAGATTCGTGCTTCTCCTTTTCTAAACGCAGTAATAGCTTGCTTTCGTTCTTCTTTTTTCATATCTGAGTGCAAGGCTACAACATTAACATCGCGAAACTTTAACTTTGTTTCTTTATCTAGTAATTGGTCCAGATTATTAACAAATGCCAGAGCTTTAAGACCATCGAAATGTGCAAGTCGTCGCAACATATCTGTCTTATCACGCTGTTCTATTTTCACAAAGGAATGGACAATTTTTCCTTGTTCAGGCAATTCTTCATGAGTGATATGAATCCGAATAGGTGCTTTCATTAGTCTAGATGCTACTAACTCGATCTCATCTGTTATTGTCGCTGATACAACTACTACTTGACGGTCGGGATTTGCACCTTCTATTAAAGCCTTCACGACAGTACGATGATCACGAGCAAGTAATTGATCACCCTCGTCTAATACTATATGTCGTATTTCATGCAACTTTAGTTTCTTGGATTTTATTAATTCATTTAATCGACCTGGTGTACCTACAACAATGGTTGGCTTTTTCTTTAACTTCTCCAGTTGACGTTGCATGTTCGCTCCACCAATTAATTGTGTAACTGTGATATCAGTGTCGACTATCCATTCACGTAAGACTTCCACAATTTGCATAGATAATTCTTGTGATGGTGCAACGATGAGGGCTTGTATTGTTTGTTTCTTTCCATCAACTTGTTCGAGAATAGGTAAAACATACGCTAAAGTTTTACCTGAACCAGTTGGAGATTGAGCCACAACATCTTTTCCTTCTAACATAGCCGGAATAAGCTGTGTCTGAATAGGCATTTCTTTATCAAACTTCCACTTATTTTGGAGTTCTTTTTTTAATTCATTAATAAATGACAATGTCATCTCCACCTTTACCATACGTCTTTTTAGTGTATCACAAATCCTAATAATTAACCCTGAACTCGCTGTTTCCAGACTTGTTATACAGAAAAAACCTCTGCCCCAAATTCGAGACAGAGTTTATAATTTAAATAATCTTATATCCACAAGCTTGTATCGAACTTTCTGCTAATACCATTAAAGAATCAATATAAAAATCTTCTAAATGAAGTTCTTTTTTTACGATTGAAAGTTCTGTACACCCTAGAATTATTCGGTCACATCCTAGGTCTGTCATCTTAACCAAAATTTGTTGCCATTTCAAAAAATCAACCGGACGACCGGCTTTAACGTCATCATATATGACAGACATAACAAGCTTTTGCGTTTCTTCATCTGGAACAATTGGTTGAATGCCAACGTCTTTACAAGCAAGTTGATAGACGGACGATGTTAAAGTACCGGTAGTTGCAAGAATACCAACTTTCTTTGCCCCCTCTAATTCTGCTCGCTTTGCAGTCTCTTGAATCATGTGTACAACAGGAATACCTACACCATGCTGAATTTCTTCATAGAAAGTATGTGCTGTATTACATGGAAGAGCTATGACTTGAGCTCCAATCGACTTTAACTTCAATCCATCAGCAATCATAACCGGAACCGGATTATCTTTAGAGCGATCTAAAACATAGGTTGTCCTGTCTGGAATACTTGTGTTATTTGTTATCACCATATGGACATGTTCTTGATCTTTTTGTGCTGAAGTTCTTCGCACGACCATTTCGCCTAGTAACATTGTAGCAAGCGGACCTACTCCACCAACTATACCTAAAATTTTCTTTTCCATAACTTAGGATAAGCCTTTATTATTAAAATACTTTTTGTATTTTCGATAGTAATTCAAGTTATTCAGTGTTAATTTAGCCCAGCGTTTCGGGTTGAAGTCTTCTTTATAAAATAAATGATTCGTTACTTTTCCAGCTGCTATCAAATCTTTTGCTTCGTCTAATAACTTACCTTTTTTTGCATATTTATAAAGAACGCCTTTTGGAATAATCATCCACAAGTGCTTGTCCTTTGCATACGTAAGTTCTTGAGGAATATCTAATATATGATCATCCGCTACATACTTCATTAAGTTATGACCGCTAGCTGTCACATAGTAACTACTACGTCCGTTTCTTAAATTAATTTCAAAGAGCTTATACTCACCATCACGAGAATCATACTTCATATCGAAGTTTGCAAAACCGGTATAGCCAATGTCTTCTAAAAATAAACGAACTTTATCTAATAGGGCCTCATCAAAGGTGTTAACGATAGCAGCATAACTTCCGATTCCTTCGGGAGAATGTTCTTCGAGAATAGGGTTCCCTAAGGACATTAACTTTACTTTTCCGTCTTTTCCAACATAAGCGTTTAACACACGCATGTAAGAATCGTCTCCGGGAATAAATTCTTGGATTGTTAGATTGTCTTTGTATGTTGACTTATAAATCGCTTCGATAATCGCATTCTTTTCTGCTTCATCATGGGCAACGAACACTTTCTTTTTACCAGGGAAAGAACAATTCCAATACTCAACTGAGTTAGATGCTTTGATGATAATTGGATACATAAAGTCGATTGTGAAAGAGTCTTTTGTTTCAAAGGTACAAAGTGATGTTTTCGGATAGGAAAAACCGTATTGCTCACATATTTTATAGAAATTCTCTTTTAACACAATTCGATTCATCAATGCTTCATCAATATATGGGACGGAAAAATGAGTGAGTAATTCTTCTTTATTTTTAATAATTAATTTCGCATAATCATCACCACAAGCTAACAGTAATAATTTTTTATCTTTGTGCCCACTTGCTACTTGGATTAGCGCAGAGACAAATACTTCTTGCTCATTTAGATGAGGAATTACTTGAAAATCTAGAATTTTACTATCCTGTGTTGCAGTTAAATTCATACGCCCTAATACAAGAGGTTTCACACCATATGCTTCGTGAAAGGCACGTGCCATTCCGTAGGCATTCATATCTGAACCAAGCAATATTGGCAAAAATGTCTTTGTATTTGTCATTTCTATCAACTCTCTTTTTCTAGTTTTACGAATACTGTCATCATACTATATCTCAAGGTTTTTTTCGTCCTTTACATCTTTGTATAAATTTAATCGATTTTATGTAATTTTAGAAATAGAATTATCTTTGTATGGCGATAGCTTGTGAACCCAGCTCTTTATAACTGGTAAAAAATAATTCTTCGTCATGTGATAAATAACCATGTAGCGGATCCATAACAAACACTTGACCATCTTCATAACCGGTCAATACAACGGCATGCAAATTGACAAAAGCATCATGCTTAGTATTTGTTCCTTCAATAATCCAACTACCATAAGTGCGTGGTTTTGATAAATCCAAGGTAACCCAAACAACCACCGGAATTCCTTTTTTTACATATTCAAGCAGAGTCTCTTTCGACTGTCCACTTACATTATAGACCTGTAATGGAATCTGTTGTTCCTTTGCTACTTGTTTAGCAGCTTTGACAATGGGCTCTGCAAAAACATACATACCATTTTCCAAATCAGCAGGATCGCCCCCAAAAGCTTCATGAGGATTTGGACCGACTTTTTTTCCGTTCTTTATTTTAAATTCTTGTTTAGGTAAAAAGTTTTGAGCCATGTCAGTTTTTGTCACTTGAAAACGGAAATAATTTAATACTGCAGTCAATGAAGTGATTTCACACCCGTGCGGTAGCTCAGGATTTTGCATCACAACAGGCACACTTAAATGTTGTTCATCTCCAGCCATATATGTTTCAAAAACCACATATTCTTGACCCTTTTTATAACTCATTTTTTGACCTGTTTGATTTTGAATATCTTGAAGTGAGTCAGAAGGATCAATTGCTTTTATAATATAATTCATACCTGGCGTGAGGCCTTTAAGAACAACCTCTCCTTTAGCATTTCCTTGAACGGAATCTAAAACAATACCCGTTTCCTGTTCTGTTATCACTACCTGTTTATTTGGAATAGGAGCCCTGCTTCCAAATTCTACAATTAATAGCTTTAAATCGTTTTTCTGAGCTTCAAGAGTAGTTGTAGATGCTAAAAAAAAAGTAGGAACTAATTTTTCTGGAATTGCATAAACAACAGATCCAGCAACAAAAAAAAGAACGAGTGAGCCGGTAAGAAGACCTTTTTTACGTGTCGATTTCTCAGGTTCCATTTCACTCATTCCTTTCTTAATTAAAGTATTTGTCGTACCAAACTAAGAACATATAGACAGTCCAAACTTTTCTGGCATTGTTGGCTTTACCATCTCGATGATTAGTAAGTAATTCAACAATTGCTCGTTGGTCGAAAAACTTTGCAGCATCAGGACTTTCAAAAGTAGTTTTGATGATTTCAAAGTATTTTGGATCTTTCATCCAGTTACGAATAGGAACCGGGAAACCAATCTTTTTACGATTCGCCCAGGCTTCAGGTAGGGCACGACCTGCTGCAAGACGGAAAGCATATTTCGTATCAATCGTATTTACTCGGTATCTTGTAGGTACTTTTTTAGCTGTCTCCATTACTTTTTTATCTAAAAATGGAACACGTAATTCAATTGAGTGTGCCATACTCATCTTATCTGCTTTCAACAAAATATCGTCTACTAACCATAAATTTAAATCTAGAACTTGCTTTTTGGTCACATCATCTTGACCTTTTGCAGTTTTGTAAAATGGTGCCACAATTTCTTTAACTGAAGGCGCTTTACGGTATCCCTCTGTTAAGATAGAGTCCGCATGGTCTTCATTAAAAATTTTCGCTTGACCAATGAACGTTTCTTCAACTGGCAGACCACCTTTGGTCAAGAAATTCTTACCTTTAACTTCAGGTAGTGCTTGTGCCATTTCCCCAAGCAAACGGCGAACTAACACAGGTACTTTTTTATACTTTCGCATAGTTGGCGTTTCATCATATTCTGCATACCCACCAAACAATTCATCAGCACCCTCTCCTGACAGTACAACCGTAACGTGTTTTCGGGCTAGCTCTGCTAAGAAGTAAAGGGGAACAATGGATGGATTTGAATGTGGCTCGTCCATCATATATTGAATAGTACCAAGGGAATTAAAACAAACTTCTGGATCCAACACTTCATTTATGTTCTCAATACCTAATTCTTGTGAAAGCTCTCGGGCACTATCAATTTCAGAGAAGTTTTCATCGCTAAAACCGACTGTAAACGTTTTGTTTGGTTTTAATACGGATACAACGTAACTAGAATCTACACCACTAGATAAGAATGAACCTACTTTCACATCCGAGATTCGATGTGCTTGAATGGATTCACGAACGACATCATCAATTTCATTGACAATATCATCAAGCGGTCTCTCTTCAGGATTAAACTCTGGCGTCCAATACCTCGAAATCTTAATTTCTCCATTTTCATACACCATGTGATGTGCTGCAGGCAATTTAAATACACCCTTGAAGAATGTTTCATTCAATACAGGAAACTGGAAAGTTAAATAGGGCTTTAGCGCTTTCTCGTTCAATTCCTTATTGAAGTGGGGATGAGGTAAAAAGCTTTTTATTTCAGAACCAAATAGCAATGTATCATTCATATGCGCATAGTAAAACGGTTTAATTCCAAACATATCTCTCGCGGCAAACATACGTTTCTTATTTCGATCCCAAATAACAAAGGCAAACATACCACGTAAAATTGACGTTAAGCCTTCCCCGTATTCTTCGTACCCATGGATCAGTACTTCACTATCTGTTTTAGTAGTAAAGATATGACCTTTTGCAATTAAATCTTCACGAATTTCTTGGAAGTTGTAGATTTCCCCATTAAATATTAATACTAAAGAGCCATCTTCGTTAAATAACGGCTGGCTTCCTGTTTCTAAATCAATAATACTAAGTCGACGAAATCCAAGTGCAGCCTCGTTCTCAGTGAATGTACCTGCTGAATCTGGTCCGCGATGAACTATACGTTCCATCATTTGCTCAAGCACTTCTGGAGCATTGGAAATGTCTCCGATAAATCCTGTAAATCCACACATAATTAGCGTTCTCCAATCTACTCAATTTCATTCAAGAATTATACCATTTCTACAAGGAAAACATAAGCGAATATTGACATGTATCGATATAAATCTGCATCTTGCATATGGGAAATTCACTCAATTTGTCTCACTTTGACTTCTACTTATAGGTTGTCACCTTGCTCTTATACTGTGAAAAGTGAATGTATTAGGGTTTTCTCCGAGCTTTTACTTTTTGCTCGAATGCATACCCTAACGAAATGAGCATCGGCTCACTCCAAGCTCTACCTGTAAACGTAAGGCCAAACGGTTCACCTGATTGTGAAAAATCAGCTGGAACTGTAATGGATGGATAACCGGCTGCGGCACCTATACTA
>JBFELW010000087.1:0-7594 GCA_041551995.1 Paenisporosarcina sp. | reverse complement strand
TTGAGCCACAATAATGATACTGATTATGACTAACAGGAACCAAGAGCTAATTTTGCCAATGTGTACGAGTGACCAGGCATCTTGCTGATTCGGATATTGCCAAGCATCAAAGTACGTTGTAATGTTTTCGGCAATCCAAATAAAGAAACCGGTCAAGAAAAAAGCGAGAATCATTGGCATATTATAACGATGTCCGTTTAATTGATACGAAACAATCGTACGGAAAAAAATGAAAAATAAAAGAACAATTAGTATCCATCTCGCATCGATAAAGAAATGATGAGTGAAAAAATTAAGGTAAATTAGTGTGCTAAGTGTAATGGTGAAGTACGGTTTAGGCCAATTATATAAATGTAAATTAAGACGTCTCCAACTTTGACAGATATAGCTGGCTACACTTGCATACATAAAGCCACTGTATAGTGGCACGCCAAATATCTTACTATACGCATCTTCAGGATAAGACCACGAGCCCATATGTACTTTGAATAATTCCAATGCCAGTCCAATAACATGAAAAAGGCAAATCACTTTAAACTCATCTACTGTTTCTAACTTGGATACAAGCATTAACACCTGTGCTCCAATGCAGATGATCAGTATAAAATCATATCTGGGTAGATACGGAATGCTTACGAACTTAGAAACAGCAAGAGAGGTAAACATGATGAGTGGAAAAAGACAAGAAAGTGCTTGTAAGTATGTGAATTGAATAAGGTTCCTCATGATGACCTCCAAGTAGCGAAATTTAACTTAGAAAAGAGGACGCTATTTGCAGGTCATAAGTTTCTTTTTATTTCGGAACCCAAAATAGGTTGCACAGATTTTAATTGTGTTTTAAGGTTAATTAAATACTGAAAATACTAAAAATAGAGGTGTCTTAATGGGAACAGAAGCTTTAGTGAAGGTATTAAGAGGGGAATTGGTTGAAAGTTTACATAGAGGTCATATTGCAGTGGTCAATGCAAATGGAGAGTTACTATACTCTTCTGGTAATCCCCAAGAAGTTGTTTACGCTAGGTCATCCATGAAACCACTCCAAGCCATACCACTTGTCGAAACAGGAGCGGCTGAGCATTTCAATTTTGATGATGCAGACCTATCTTTAACATGTGCATCTCATAATGGAGAAAATCAACACACAGTGAGAATCCAATCCATTCTAAATAGAACGGGCTTATCTATTTCAGACCTACAATGTGGAACTCATAATCCAAGATGGGAAGAAACCTTTATAGAACTAATTAAAAACGATAAACCCATTACACCTATTTATAATAACTGTTCAGGAAAACACAGTGGGATGCTTGCAACCGCCAAACATATGAATGAATCTACATCTGATTATTATAAATTAGATCACCCTGTTCAAAAACGAATTTTAAAAGTGATTAGCGAATTAACAGAAGTTCCTGAAGATGAAATTGAAATTGGAATCGATGGATGTGGAGTCCCAGTCCACGGCCTCCCATTAGTTAATTTAGCACTAAGTTTTGCTAAATTAGCTGATCCTCGCTCATTGCCAGTTTCACGTCAAGAATCTATTAACAAAGTAACTTCAGCCATGATGGCTGCACCTGAAATGGTTGGAGGAACGGAACGTTTTTGCTCAGACTTCATGCGAGTTTTAGATGGACGAATGTTTGGGAAAGCCGGAGCGGAAGCTGTTTACGCAATCGGAGACAAAGAAACAGGAATCGGAATTGCTATTAAAATTGAGGATGGTAACGGTAGAGCCACCTCTCCAGTAGCTGTCGAGGTTTTAACCCAATTAGGTTTATTGACTGACCTTCAAAAGGAACAGTTAAGTTCATATCATTATCCACAACTAAAAAACGCTAGAAAAGAGACAATTGGCGAATTACGTCCAGACTTTATACTAACGAAGGCTTAATTTGTTTCTTTACTACTAACAGATTATATAAATCCAGCGCAGCTTACGCCATCAATGGATATGCTGATTTTATTGTAAAATGCTAAAAAAATACTAAATGTACAGTATGTTATTATTGTTGAATAAGGACATAATAAATCTTGATTCTAAAAAATAAAACACCAATCACATGCTGATGTGATTGGTGTTTTATTTTTAGATTTAACGTCGTAGCCTAACCAAAACATTAATCGTTTTTGGTATATATCTTTTTCGCATAATGAAAGGTGAAAAGGGTAGTTGAAAGGGAGAGGATGAACACGAATAAAAACCCCAATAAACTAATAAACACATTATCAACTGGAGCCCCATAAAAGTATAAAATCCCAAGTAATTTATAAAAAATTATCCAGTTTCCAACAAAATTAAATACTTGAAAGATCCTTAACATAATCTTTCCCCCTTACCTTTATTCCTCAACTATCGAATTATCGTTTTCATCAAAATACTTGAAAGTAAACGTATAGTTTTTTTCGTTCGGCGTTGAAATGGGAATCCATGTTACCATCCGTTCATTCACACTAAATTCTTGATCGATGACACGCTCATTTACATCTAATTCTATTCTAGCAATTTCATTTTCCACAGTTGTAATGACCATCAGTCTTAAATCAAGGGGTTCGCCAGGAATTTTAATTGTAAATGAAGCAAATGATTCACCCTCTTTTTTTTCTAAAGACGCCCACTCATAATTACCCTTTGAATTTTTTTTGAATAATATATAAGCTGGACTATTATTCGTAAGGAAGCCCGCAATCCTGCTATCTTCTATATCTTTAACTTCCAAAATCTCAATAACCCCATCGTTATAGCCTTCAATTGTTCGGATTACTTCTATTATAGATTCTTCATCATTGCCATAGGGCTTCTGTAAACTATTCGAATAAAAAATGCCAACTACTAAAAAAAGTAGCAAGACCGAAGAAATGACAACCACTTTATTGGTTCTAATAAAAGTCATAAATTAACTCCTCCTAACTTCGTTTTCTTTCGTCTCCTTCTTCCATTGAAAACGAATTCGTAAAAGGTCAAACACAAACAAAATCGTTAAAATAAAATTATCCACTGCAAGAAATGTATTAGACTCCCCGCCCAGTAACGTTAACAATACGATTAAGCCCGCAATATAAATCAGTAAAAATAACTCACTTTTCAATTTCTGTTTGTTTGAATCATTGTCCGCCATAAAGTGATTAACGACAAAAAGAACTAACAGCAAAAGAATCAGTTGCAGGTTTGAAACTTGGAAAGGAAAAATGACATTAGAGAAATAATCGTTTATTAAAAGAATAGTAATGACTAAAAGTATGGCTAGTAAACTGAAATTCTTCATAAACTGACCTCGTTTCCACAGAGAAAAACCCTGCATGGTAAATCTTACACGATATGGAATCATTATTAAATCAAAAGTAATGTGAAAATGGTATTCTTATTACAGTTATATCGTTTAAGTGGCATTCGAGCTAGTTTGCCGTAACCTGATTTATATGCGAAAATAACTAATTACACTAAAATCCACAAACCTTTAAGGAGTATACGAATGAAGAATCGCATTGAATTTTTCCGGAACGTACCGGTTATATATATATTAATAGGATCGATCTGGGTTCTTGGTACAAATTACGTATTAGAAGCTTTTAACTTTTCTGTTGAAAAGGTCATTTTTATTGAAACAATTAAAGATTTATTGTTTATTTTCATCACAGCGTTACTTTTAATGTTTTTTGTCAAAAAGCTAATTAACTCAAAACAAATAGAAGAGGAAAAAGAAAAGCTCACTTTATTAATTAATACAATGCCTGACTTTGTATCATTCAAAGATGGAGAAGGAAGATGGCTTCAAATCAATGAATTCGGTATCAAATTATTTGAACTAGAAGGCGTGGATTACAGAGGAAAGACAGATGCAGAGGTAGCGAAATACACCGATTTTTACCACGATGCTTTGGTTTACTGTATCGATACAGACGAAGAGGCATGGAAGGAAGGGGAATTGAGTCGTTGCGAAGAAGTGATCCCTCTGAGAAATGGTTCTAACAAAATATTTGATACATTTAAAGTGCCTATTTTTAATAAAGATGGTTCCAGAAAAGCGTTACTAGTTATTGGGCGAGATATCACCGATTTAAAAGAAACAGAAAATATGTTGAGACAATCAGAAAAAATGTCGGTGGTAGGTGAACTGGCTGCAGGTATTGCACACGAAATACGAAACCCGCTAACCACGATTAAAGGCTTCATGCAAATGCATCAAGATCAAGTAATTAAAATCGATGGTCATATGGACGTGTTATTGAATGAAATTGATCGTATTAATACCATATGTAACGAACTATTACTCGTGGCTAAACCAACAGAAGTTATTTTTGCTAATAAAAACGTCAATACAGCAGTAAAAGAAGTCGTTCACTTGTTATCGACGGAAGCATTGCTCCAAAATACACAAGTTAACCTAATCGAACAAGGTCAGTTTCAAACCTACAGTAATGACAGTCAATTAAAACAGGTATTTATCAATATCTTGAAAAACGCACTGGAATCCATCACCACAAAAGGCGAAGTCAATGTCACCATCTACGACAAAAATGACGATTATTTTGCCGTGAAATTTGAGGATAATGGATGTGGGATTGACGAAGAACGTCTAAAACACATTGGAGAACCTTTCTACAGCGTCAAAGAAAAAGGCATAGGACTCGGAATGACCGTCAGCTACCGCATTATCGCAACTCACAAAGGTCTAATCAACATCACCAGCGAAGTCAATGAAGGTACTAGCGTAGAAGTGCTGTTGCAAAAAGCCAAAGGTTAAACTGAATAGGAGAGAGACGAGCGATACCTAGCTCGTCTTTTTTTGTTTGGGTGGATGAGTGAATAGACACTACCTTTCTATAGAACAGCGGTGAAGATACAATTTCAGCCGCCCCTAGCCTTTGAATAAGCTGCAACCTAACAGCCATCTTACACGTACTATTAGAGAAGCCATCATTTATCAAGAGAATGATTCAAGGTGTAATTGAAGTAATCAAACTAACTTGCTAAGGAGCAACTAATATGAAAACAGAAATCTACATGGTCAGACATGCCCATTCGGTATTTAACATAGAAACAGAAGTAACCAGACCTTTATCCAAACAAGGTTTTGAAGATGCCAATCAAATCACAGAGATTTTAAAGAAAGAAAAAATTAATGTAGTTGTCTCCAGTTCGTATGTAAGAGCCATTCAAACTGTACAAGGAATCGCAGACGTTCTAGGCACCGAAGTTAAATTAGATGCCCGATTTAGAGAAAGAGACTTAGCTGCGAAAGACTATAAAATTGAAGACACTGAAAAAGCGATGAAGATGTGCTTTGACACACCGGACTTTGCTCATCCAGGTGGAGAAACAAATAATGAAGTACAAAAAAGAGGCGTTGAATCCTTAAGCGAAGTGATGGATACATACGAAGGTAAAAAGATTGCCATCGGTATACATGGTCATATCATGACAATCATCATGAACCACTACGATGAAAAATTCAACTATGAATTTTTTGAGAAAACAACCAAACCAGACATATATAAAATGACTTTTATAGATCAGAAATTAGTGAATGTAGATAGACTTTGGGGATAATAATGTATTTCAACATATGTTGATTACGGAGAACTAGGATACCAAACCACTGCATAATAAAGAGAGACGAGCGAAACCCTGCTTGTCTTTTTTTGTTTGGGGAATGAGGGAATAGACACTACCTTCCTATAGAACAGCGGCTGAAGATACAATTTCAGCCGCCACCATGCCTGGAATTAACATATTGCTATATATTATAATGTAAGTAAATTATTTTATATTTTATTTAAAATAAATAAAACTTTAGTAAGAAGTAAAGAAATGAGGACTTTTAGATGACTGACACAAAAAAAGTAAAACTATCAAAGCAACGGCAAATCACAATTCCAAAAGCTTATTTTGATGAATTACAACGTCAGGAAGAAGTCACGATTGAACGAGTAAAAGGGGGGCTATTAATCAGACCTGTTCACAAAATGCCCGATGATTTTGCTGAGCAACTATTGGAGAGCTTAGTGTCAAAGGGATTTAGTGGGCAGGAATTGTTGGAAAAGTTTAAAGAAGCCTCGAATAACATGGGCTGGACAACCTTTGGAACCGAAAAGAAAGACGATTCCATTTAATGAAAATAACCATACCGTCTCCAGTTAAACTGTTGCGTTCAATAAAAAAAGAGTTGCATAAGCAGCTCAACTCTCTTAACTAGAACAGTCATTAATTAAACAACTCATCAATCAGATCCTTTGAACTCAATTGATTTTGCTTGATACATTTTATCTCGATATTCATATACAATAACAATTTCCCCAATAAATCCTGCTGGAGATATCTGAGCTGAGATTGTGGCAGTAAGTTGATTATCTATTACTTCATATTTGATACTGATGCCAAAACCAACATCTTTATTTAAAATAATTGGTCGCACATCAAATGGGTTCATATCGACTTCATATACTTTGTCACCTATTCTTACTTCGGCTTCTTTTGTTGTTAACTTGGTTTTTATATTTTTATAAATAATTGCCATTGGATGATCAACCAGTACCTCGTCCAAGCCATTTTAGTCTGGGCATCTCATGGAATCCAAAGTGTTAATTTATCCGCTGGCTATAACTTTGAACATACAGAAAGAGAACAGCTAGACGTAGAAGCTAATTATGAAACGTATGAATTTCTGATGATTTTAATCGCAAATGCTCGAATCCTACACCAAAGAGTAATTCGTCAGCGAGTTGTTTAAAGGTCAAAGGTTCTTCTACTGGGGGTATTGGAATATTCTTTAATGAGTAGACTGGAACTGTATACGTAGAAACCTTGCACAAACTAAATCGAGGGGAGTGGAGAAAGATGGAAGCAACCTACTGGAAAGTAATTATGAAATATGGTCATGTAGGCTTCCGTAAAGAAGTGAGTATCGCGAGACACCTTGTCATGCCTAATGATTACACGTTATTGGATGTCCTGGCACTAGCCAAACAAATGCCAGGCGTAAAAGCGAAAGGAATTTTATCTGCACGCCGGATCACAGTAGAAGAATACCTGATTGGGCATCGAAAAGAAGCAGAGAACTTCTACCTGCAAAAAATGAAGACCTTTCGACAAAAAACAAGTTAACTGAAATCGGTGTTGCTTCCAGGGAGCTATAGACGACAAACCTTTGCACCATAACTAAAAGAATGAAAGAGACGAGCGAATCCTGCTCGTCTCTTTTAGATTCAGGCAGCCAATCTTTAAAAATAATAAACAAGTGGGTAGGTTGGGTCTGGAATTTTGTATTTTAGAATTTAGCTGCTCCAATGTGAATTAAATCCGTTACAATTATGAAGTCTGATTGGCGCAAGATGTTAGACAAAACATTAATGGGTTGACTAGCATCGTTTGCTTATTAAAGAAAAAGTAATAGGTATCTAAAACTGGAGATTTATACATAATAGTATAATTAAGTACAAAGGTTTAGTAGTATTAAATTAAGATTCAAGATGATACATCTAAACTAGGGGGATATTGAATGGAAGCAATGTTAATAGATGCTGAACTTAAAAGGTATATAGAAGAAAATAAACAGAAGTTCGAGAGCAGCTTATTAGATCAAGCGGTTAATGT
>JBFELW010000086.1:0-7701 GCA_041551995.1 Paenisporosarcina sp. | reverse complement strand
AGCCTCAAGATATAGAAAATATGACTCGTTCTTTATTGTCTACTGAAATGTGGGAAAAGTTCATTGAGAAAGGGGATCTTGATTTTTCTTACGGTTTACCGGGTGTTTCACGCTTTCGGGTAAATGCCTATCATCAACGTGATTGTATCAGCCTTGCTTTTCGAGTTATACCCACACATATTCCAACTTATGAAGAGTTATCTTTGCCAAGCATTTTCCGTGATATCTCAAAACGACCACAAGGATTAGTTTTGGTAACTGGACCTACAGGATCCGGTAAATCCACTACACTGGCTTCCATGATTTCTGAAATGAACAAATCGATGAAAAAACATATTATCACACTAGAAGATCCAATAGAATATTTACACAGCCATGGTACATGCATGATTAATCAAAGAGAGGTTGGGTTTGATACCAAAACATTTGCTTCTGGTTTACGAGCTTCATTAAGACAAGATCCAGATGTTATTTTGGTTGGTGAAATGCGCGATTTGGAAACCATTTCAACTGCAATCACAGCTGCGGAAACGGGTCATTTAGTGTTTGCAACTCTGCATACGTCTAATGCGGTCACGACCATTAATCGTATAATTGATGTGTTTCCACCAACTCAACAATCACAGATACGAATTCAATTAGCCTCAGTTCTGCAAGCAGTTGTTTCCCAACGATTATTTCCTAAGAAAGAAGGGAAAGGTCGAGTTGGCGCTTTTGAAGTTTTACTGAATGTACCTGCAGTAAAGAATTTAATTCGATCAGAGAAAATCCATCAAATCACCTCGGTAATGCAGTCAAGCAGGAATCTTGGGATGCGTACGATGGAATCGGAAATTGAACGCTTAGTTCAAGAAGGCAAAGTCAGCTTTGAAAGCGTCAGTCCATACTTATCCGAGAAGACAATATAATGGGATATTTCCGTTATGAAGGAAGAGATCGCAAAGGTATTTTGGTGGCAGGGAGTTTAAGAGCTCATTCATTAAGTGACGCTAAACAAAAGTTAACGATTAAGGGAATTGCATCAAAAAAGATTGAGGAAAAGACTGGCATTCTCTATCGCGATCTTCCGGTATTGAATAAGAGTATTCCGTACAAAGAACTTGTGATATTTATTAGACAGTTTTCTACATTAATAAAAGCCGGCATTACCATTTTAGATGCAACATCCATTTTGAAAGACCAAGCCTCTTCCAAAAAAATGAAAACTGTTCTAAAGCAAATCTTGGAAGACTTGCGTGAAGGACTACCTTTCTCAGAAGCTGCAGCCAAACATCCACAAGTTTTTCCGAGCTTGTTTTCGAATATGCTTCGTGCAGGTGAAGTAGGCGGACAATTTGATGAAATTTTAGATCGATTAGCTATATACTTTGAAAAGTCCCACACGACAAGACAAAAAGTTCGTTCAGCAATGACCTATCCGCTTGTATTATTAACTGTCTCCATTTTAGTCATCGTCTTTATGGTTGGCTTCATTGTACCGCGATTTGCAGGAATGTTTGCATCTTTTGGAGCGGAATTACCATGGATTACGCAATTACTATTATCGTTCAGTTCAATTTTCACAACTTATTGGTCTGTCATTGCTCTAATCATTACTATTGTAGTTTTTTTCTACCAAACTGTTAAAAATAAACCTAATTTTCGATATTGGCTAGATTCACTGTTGTTACGTATTCCAGTTTTTGGACCTCTGGTAAAGAAAGCGATTCTTGCCCGTATGACAAGAACTCTCAGTACACTCTATGAATCAAGCGTTCCAATAACTCAGTCACTTCAAATTGTTGAGCAAGTTGTTGGGAATGCGGTTATTGAAAAGCTATTACGAGAGTCAAGCGTAAGTGTGCTGGAAGGGAACTCACTTGCCCAACCGTTTATAGGTCATTGGGCTGTCCCACCATTTGTCTCTCAAATGATGACTTTAGGAGAAAAATCAGGAACACTTGATTTTATGTTAGATAAAGTTGCAGATTTTTATGAACAAGAAGTCGATCAAAGTGCCGAACAACTCAAAACGTTGTTAGAGCCTATGCTTATCATGTTTATAGCTGTCGTAATCGGAGGAGTTGTGGCATCTATCATGATACCAATGTTCTCCATTCTCACGGAAATTCAATGATTTTTTAACTTTCGACATATATCAACTTGAAATAATTGTTTACAAACCGATATTATAGGTAATAACAATACAGAATGGAAGCAAGGACAAATTACCTATACATGGGCACTTGGGTAATTTCGAGCTAATAGTGCACCCACCCATTAATAAAATTGGGGAGAGATAGATATGAGAAAATGGTTAAAGCACTTGAAAAATCAAAAAGGGTTAACGCTAATTGAATTATTAGCAGTCGTTGTTATCCTAGGAATTATTGCAGCAATCGCAGTACCGGCAATAGGGAATATTATTGATAACTCGAAAGAAGATGCACATAAATCAAATGCTTTATTGATTATAAATGCAGCTAAGTTAGGGATTGTAAGTGGTGAAATCAAGCCTCCAAATAATAATCAAGTCAAGTTAAGTGAATTAGTAACATCAGGAGTATTAGATACTGTACCAGCCGATCCATCAATTGACGGTAAAAGTTATGACGGAGGAACTTCTTTTGTAACAATTTTAAAAAATGGTAATAAGACTTCTTATTCTATTACTTTAGCAATTAATGGTTCTAGTTCGAAATTTTACTATAATAATATTTCTGAATCAGATCTAAATAATGATGCTAAACCTAATAAATTCTAATAATTTCTATAATAGCCCTTTGCTTTTAAGCAGGGGGCTATTATAGTTAATACATATATACATAGATTTTGAGGTGAAGAAGATTGGCGACATATTGGGGTAATCATGCAGCTGTGTTTATTACGTTCACAAACCGATATATCCGTATTTTGGTCGGCAATCGGAAGCACCAATATACGCATGTGATTCAGCGGTTGTTACAGGAAGGCTGGGTTAATGAAGGAGATATTGTTCAAGAAACTGAAGTCATTCGGGTACTTGGATTATTGGTCAAGCAATACAAATTAGCCGGATTAAAAACATATGTATCTTTTTCTTCACATGATTTACTTTTGCGTACGTCTAAGGTACCGCTAAGTATACCAGTGGAAGAGATAAAGGGCAGTTTATATATGGCATTAGGTGAATCATTTCAACTACCGTTTGATAATCCAATAATTGAGGTTGTAGGATTCGAAGATGTTGAAGATGAGCGAGAAGTACGAGCTTTAGCTGTGCCCGAAAAAGATGTCAATAAAATGGTCGCCATTTTACAAAGGGTCAAACTAAGACCAATAATAATGGATTTACCTTTTTTAAATCTTTATCGATTATTTCAGGAACAATTTTCATTATCGGGTGAGCAAAATATCTTGTTAATTCATGCGGAACTGGATGTTGTCCAGCTGAGTATGTTTTTCCAACATCAACCGATATATGTAAGAACCTTTAATCTCGTACCCCTTACACAATATACTGCTTATGAATCGAGAACGGGTTTTCAATACATAGAAGTAGCAGAAGATGATATTGTTTTCAAGGAACATATGCATACGATGCAAAAAGAAATTGATCGGTTACAGTCATTTTATCAATTTAACTTGCAACATGGACAACGAAAAATCGATACAATTTGTCTTGCAGGAGACCACCCATATCTATCGGAACTTAAAGAGAGCTTTTCCAACTCACCTGAAATCACAACATATCATTTGACTGAACAAAAATGGGGCACTAAATCCCTATTCAAAGTACCAGATTCATTTGCTGAGTTGGTTGGCCTTTCTCGGAAATAAAAAGGGGCAATTCTATATGCATCAAGTCGATATTAATCTCTTACAGACTAAAACTAGACCGAAAGAATGGCAATTAATCTCGGTTTTTTTGGTGATTCTATTTGGTCTTATGAGTGTATGGCTTTGGTCTATGTATCACGATAAACAAGAGCAGGTGGAAAGCTTAGAAAAATCTATTGCAGCTCAGGTCTTGCTACCGGTGACGAAGGCAGAAAAACCCATGCAAACAGAATTCGAAAACTATGAAGTGGTGGTTGATTGGGCATCAAATCAACCATTCTCTAAAGTAGTTCTTTTAGTAGAACTCTCGAAGAAATTACCAGTTCGAGGCTACTTTACATCGTTCATTTATAGCGAAGGTTCTGTTGAACTAGAAGTTCAGTTTGATACGCATGCTGAAGCCGCCTTTTATTTTACATCAATACAACAGTCTCCTTTTATAAGTGAGGCACGAGTGTTGTCTGTGACAAATGATACTTTAGCTCAAGAGACGGCTATTAATACTGAGACATTTGTTCAACCAAGAATAGTTGCCACTTACTCAATTGTGTTAAATCAAGTAGCGCTAAAAAATGTTACTCCTGAAGAGGAGGAATCCCCATGATTTTATTTGAACGTAAACATTGGCAAGTATTAATTGGTGCAATTTTAGCAATCTTATTAATCGTGTTTCTTGTTTTTCTACTTATACTAAAACCAACTTCTCAACGTATTGACTTATTAGCCTCACAAACCAAAAATGTCGAAGCGGATGAACCGAGTCAAGTAGAAGAGGTTGCTATTTCGCCTAACCAGATTGCTCTTTTATCTCAAAGGGTTCCATTAGCTAGAAACGAAGAATCAATTATTTTAGACTTAGAAAAATCTGCTCTAGCCACAAATACACTATTAGAATCTATTGTGTTCCAATATGACATTTTTTCGAATGAGTTACCCGCCGAAACTGAAAGCCAAGATACTCAGCAAAATGATGATGAAACCATACTAATCGATAGAGATGGGCAGCCTCTTGATTCAGTTCTTTCAATTCCTGTACCAGCTGGTATCCAATCGATTGTAGTCGAATTGTCCATACAATCTAAGGACTACAACAGTATGCTTTTATTCCTTCAAGAAATGGAGAAATTAAATCGAGTTTATACAATCGAAGCTTTTGCATTTACCGGTTTCTATGAAGGGGAAGAGCGCATCGGACCAATGGAGAAGATGTTAACCTACTCAATTCAACTTATTACCTATTACGCTCCGGGTATTGATTTACCGATTCATCCTAAAAGCGCTCCTTCTTCACAAGAATCGGATAAAATTAATCCGTTGCAGGATGTTAAGGAAGCGATTGATACGTCTACACCAGATTCTGTAGAAGTACCAGTTGATGATCAGGAAGATCCTGCAAAAGAACAACCTATACCAGAAACAGCTCCACAACAGCCAGAAACTAAAACGCATATTGTAAGAAATGGAGAAACATTATTTTCGATTTCAATGGATTATTACGGCAATCGAAATGGTGAAACCATTATAAAATCTGCTAATAATAAACAGTCGAATATGGTATACGTAGGAGAAGTCTTACGGATTCCTTTAAATTAATGGATAGAGGTTTTTTATGACAATCACAATTGCCTTATTCTTTTTCTTATATGGTTTAGTTTTCGGCTCGTTTTTCAATGTCGTGGGTCTACGAATACCAAAGGGCGAGTCCATCATACAGCCGCCTTCTCACTGTACAACCTGTAATCGACAGTTGACTGCCCTAGATTTAATGCCTGTATTATCTTGGTTATTGCTTCGTGGGAAATGTAGAGGTTGTAAGACGGGGATCTCCATTATTTATCCTGCAATCGAACTTGCTACAGGTTTAGTATTCGCATTAACCTATATGAGATTGGGTTTTTCATATGAATTAATTGTTGGACTTTTATTTGTATCCATGTTGGTCATCATTACAGTTTCCGATATTGCTTATATGATTATTCCAGATAAAATTTTAATTTTCTTTGGAATTTTTATTGTGTTAGCTAGAGTGTTTTCTCCCTTAAATCCATGGTGGGGAAGTATAGTAGGGGCTCTTGTAGGATTTGGAATCCTCTATCTAATTGCTATATTGTCGAAAGGCGGCATGGGTGGCGGGGACATTAAACTATTCTTTGTGATTGGCTGGGTACTGGGAGTTATTCCAACCTTGTTAACGTTATTTATAGCGGCATTTATCGGCATGGTTGTAGGGTTGATTCAATTGAAAATAATGAATGCTGATAAGAAAACACCGGTTCCTTTTGGTCCCTCTATTGCAGTTTCAGCCATTATTGTTTATTTCTGGGGTTCACAAATACTCGAATGGTACATCACTTTGTTTATATAACACGAAAACTTTTTTTGACGAGACGACATGAGTCTCGTTTTTTTTTATAAAACTAATGATAGGGTGGAGAAAAATGAGGTGAATTTATGCGTCTTTCTCGAACTATATCAAAATTTTCGTACACACTCGCTCTATTACACGGATTTCTAATCGGGGCAGTATCCATTGGTTTATTCGCATTATTAATTCAGTGGCAAGATATTCGGCCAGTGGAAACCCCCGAGGCACAAATTCCGCCTGAGATGCAACCGGTCAATGTACCTGGGGATGAACCAGAGCCAAAAGTGGAATATTCATTTTTTGCTTTACAACATGGCGTATTTTCATCAGCTGAAGGAGCTACTCAAGTTTTACAATCCGATCCTAGTCTGAAAACGGCAGCTGTGATTATAGCTGAGGATAAGTATTATGTGTGGTCAGCGGTTAGTTTAGTAGAAGCAGAGGTGAGAAGTGAAGGGAATAATGAAACATTTGTTAAACCATTCCAAGTAGAATCACAAAGTTGTACAGAAGAGACATTGAAAAACATTCCTTTACTACTTAGTGAAACAGACAAGGCAAAATTTTATTTTGAAGGTGTAGAACCTTCTATTGCCTTTCCGGATGATTGGCAGACCAATATTAAAGCGATATCAACACTTTCAAAAGATATCAACATCGTTCGAGCTCAACTTTTATCGCATTATATTGCACAAAATACATGCCTCAAAGTTTCATTTTGATGTAAAAGAATAGGCATATTGAAATTATCTCCTCTTTTAAAAAATTTTCATTTTGTGAATCCTTTTGTATGATGTCCAAAAGGAGATGATTCATATGAAGATATCTATAAGTAAGCCACTAGTTTTAGCAAGTGCATCGCCTAGAAGAAAGGAATTGCTTTCTTTATTAAATGTTCCATTTCACGTGAAAGCTTTTGAAGTGGATGAATCAACCATTACTGGTAAAAGTCCTCAAGAGCTAGTATGCAATACGGCTATGGCAAAGGGGTTACCAGTCGCAGAAGTCTATCAAGATGCTATCGTTATAAGTGCAGATACGGTTGTGTTCTTAGATAATGAGCCGCTTTTTAAACCGAAAACCGAAGAAATGGCTATCCATTATTTAGAAAGGCTATCGGGTCGAACACATACTGTTTTGACAGGTGTGAGCATTTTTTTAAATGGTAAATGCCATAGCTTCCATGAACAAACTAGCGTTACATTTTATTCGCTTACAAACGATTGGATTCGTGCTTATGTAGAGAGTGGCGATAGCTTTGATAAAGCTGGAGGTTATGGAATTCAATCAGAAGGAAGCTTTTTTGTTGAAAAAATTAGCGGTGATTACACGAATGTTGTTGGACTTCCTATCGGAAAAGTTTTTCAAGAGTTGAAAAAACTGAAGCTTATTACTTTTAAGCGGTAGGGAGATTAAAATGACTACTGGAACTCTATCAACACTAATGATTCGTGATGTTCACGAAGCTGATCGACCGCGTGAACGTTTGATTAGACAAGGGGCAGCAAGTTTGTCCAATCAAGAATTAATTGCGATTT
>JBFELW010000085.1:0-7749 GCA_041551995.1 Paenisporosarcina sp. | reverse complement strand
GCAAATGCTGCAAAAAGATGAAACATCAGTTGGCCGGTAGCATTGCCACGATCCATAGTGAGGTTCTCTTGAAGACTGTGAAAACCAATGCTTTGATTATTCAGATTGTTGACTATATCAATCAAGTCTTGCATGTTTCGACCCAGACGATCTAATCTCCACACGACAATGGTATCTCCTTGACGAGCATATTGGAGCGCTTCTTCTAATCCAGGTCGTTGCTTTTTTGATCCACTCATCTTATCGTGAAAAATTTTCACACACCCATATTGAGTAAGCGCATCTGTTTGTAAATCCAGGTTTTGTAATCCTGTTGACACACGAGCATATCCAATTAACACAGTTATTCCTCATTTCCAATATAATCCTATATTTATTGTAACATAAGACTAGGGGCATATGGTTAATGAACATAGATTAATGGGCAGAGTTTTGTTGAATTTTTTAAAACCAAAATGATGATTGTCACTTTAGTCGGTATTTTGCACTTATTTTAGGTGATATTTTGCACAGAAAACGTAAAACCCAGCTACCTTCACATGGGAGGAGTAGCTGGGTTTCTTCAATATTTACGTCCAATCACTAAGCTATTCCGTGCAGCTTCTACGACTTCTGTAGTAATGGATGTCAGGTGTTTGATTTAGAGAATACGTTCCATTTGAGTGAAAAGCCGGAATGAGTCTGAAATTTCCATGTGTGACTTTCGTGATATTTGTGAGTGCCTTATAATCGTAAAAATCCTCTTTTTTAATAGAGATACCAAGTTCATCCGATTGACCGATAGGTTTTTTTGAAACGGAAGCTCGAATTTTTTGTTGAATTATACATGGCGTACGTTTTCCGCATTGAGCTGGGGCAACCCTACTAGTAAAAAAAATTCACATTTCAGATAAATTAGATAAAAAATAATCTTTCTCCACTTAAGTGTCTCAAGTCTCTTTGGATGATTTCTAATTTCATCGCACTTTTGTCAGTGTATAAATTCAGCTCTAAATGGTCCACTATTTTCTTGACATTTAGATTACACACTAAATATTTCGAAAATTTAAAAAATAATTCAGAAATCATTTGAAAAAATATGTAAATTCATATAGAATGGAAGAATATAGAATGGGAAAAAAGATAATAAATGATTAATATGGAAACAAACCCCTGACTAATTTACAAAAGAAAAAGCTTGTATAAATATAATCAATAACGAAGCACAAAAAATATAAGTCTGTCACTTCAAATTAAATATAAGTACCCTTATATTTATTAATCTTCTGACCTAATCTTAGAAGTCATTACAAAAATTAATCTACCTTACTTACATTTAATCCCTAAAAGAGGTTGATATAAATCTTAAGGGAGTTAAGTTTCGCCTAGCATAATGTTGAAATGAAACCGTTGACCAATTAATAATACTGATATCTAGAGATGTTGTAAAAAAAGTAATCTGGATTATTGTAAATACCGATTGTTGAAAGGATAAGAATGGATGAATTCGTTGCCTGTATTATCAAGGATGATAATAAGCTTAAAAATAGATTTAGTACTTATTTCTTTGTTTTCATTCATTCTTATTATTTATTGTTGCAATCCCTATGTCATCAATCCTGCAGAGTTCACTTTATACACTAAGTACTTTATTCCTGTTGGATTTTTCGTTTGGTTGTTTGCAAGTTTTCGCCTGCATATTTTAATTACAAAGTCAATTCCTCTTAAATGGCTTGCGGTTAACCAATTAGTAAAAAATCCAATAAGAATTGTATTCAAACAAATTAGCGTTGCGTTTATTTGTTTAGGATCTAGAGGTTCTGTTAGATTATCAGTCTACTAATAACACACTTAATATGGGGAATATGTCTGAAGTTAGAGAAGTGCATAATTAACTTACGACACTTCCCTGCTTCATTCCCTAATACATACAAAAACATTGAATAGTAGGATGTACCTTTAATTATAAAATAAGCACACGGACATATCTCTCCTCATTTTAAAAGAGGGGAGTTCTTATCTTTTTGAAGTACCTTTTATAGAAATGGGTGAAATTAAGTGCGCTGGAAATTTCTTTTTCTCTTTTATATCAAACAAATGGGTAAAAGTAAGCTGTATGTTGGGGCAAGTATAGTGTTCTTCCTTTTGTTAATTAGTAGGCTAATCTTGTTCTTCTCAAATCCATATGACATGGAAGCATACGGTCAGTTGCCGAGCGAGCAATCGATGATTGTACAAATGGTGTCAATATTTTACATTGTTTTTTTTTATCGTACCCATTCAAATGAGCTGCTCTATGGGGTTCATTCTTTCTTTGTAGATGGCTATCGAATTATGTTAGAGAAAATCAGTGCGATGTTTGCGGCTCATTTTATTTTTCAGGGGATTATGCTAATCGTTACATATAGCATGTTTACAATGATTTATTTTGTTGTTGGAATAGAGCCTTCAGGCTTTTATTTGTCTTTGTTTCGATTTTTAACGATTTATATGCTTGCCCCCATGATCTTTAGTATGCTGTATGGCTTGATTATAGCGATGCTCTTTGGTACAAAAAAGAGTAGTTTTTTTGGTATTTTGTTGGTGTGGATTGCTACGGGAAGTATGAGTAAGGAAGTATTTTTTAGTTTCTTTCGTACTGTTCATGCTAATGAATGGCAGTCTTTACTTTTCATTGGGACTAATAATATGATGCATGTTTATAAATCCTATATTGGTTTCGATGTGCAGTGGGGAAATGAGCTGAAATTAATCACATGGTTTCTGATTACTACAGGAATTATTTTGATTCTGTCACTTCGTTGGACACTCAGAACCAGGGAACGAAATTTTGTAATCAAAGCGCTGTTAGCAATGTCATTCCTTTGTTTAGTCACAGCCTATGGCGTTGTTGATTTAAGCACAAAGACTTTTAGTCTTGCGGACCAAATGACAGAAACAGATAAATATGAAAATATGAATGAAGCTGAAACAGATATAAGATATGAGATTGAGTCGTATTCGATTTCATTGAAAGCAAAACAAGCAACAGTGCAGGTGACATTTTCCGATATGGACACACTGGAGCCAACCTTTCAACTGTACCATGCCTATCCTGTAAAATGGATCAAAGCAGGTGACAAACTAGTCGAATTTGAACGTAATGGAGACTTCGTTAAGGTCCATATGCCAACGAAAACGTCTTCACTCATCTTTCAATACGAGGTTGTTGATACAAACTTTATACCGCATACAAATGGTAAGACTTTACTACTGGCAGATAAGGCTTGGTATCCAAAAAAGAGAGCATCTCACATGTATGTGATGAATGAAGACAGGGGATGGATTGAATTAAGTGAACGATTTTTGCCAAACGAAAGTTACTCATTTACGTTGAAAGTAGAAGAGGCGCTATTTAGCAATCTACCGAAGCACGGAGATGTGTACAGTGGGGAATCACAAGCAGTTACTCTCATAAATGGACAGGGAAATCAGCTGACATTTGGTGATTATCATATTACGTATCCAGCTGACTGGCCTAAAATGAAAGAGAGGGTGCCAACGGTGGTATCGCAATTAGAAAAGACATTAAATGATGTGCAACTGCTTGCTCCTACAACGGTGCAATCGTTGCCTACAGTCATTGTTTTTTCCAATTATGGGTTGTCTTCCTTGATGACGAAAGATCACCTCATATTTAACACAGGATATGGAGTTGCGGTGGATGCGCACGATACCACAAAAGATCTCCAAGAAATAATACTTCAGCTTGCCGTGCAAAACAAGGGTTTGTACACGTTGCATAAAGAGTGGGTAAATATGGCAAGTCAATATATTCGGGAAAAAAATGAATGGGTAATCGATTTAAAGGGAAGAAGCTCCGAATCATATTTTTTAGCAAAAGTAGAGCAAGAGTCAATCGATGTCATTTACCATTACTTTTACGGATTGAACCTTGAGCAACAACAGCATTTTCTACGAGAGTGGTATAAGAAAATGGATGAGACGTGGACATGGAATCAGGTGTTGGATTTAGTAGAGGAGTGAAGATAGAGTGGACATTCAGGTTCAGGGACTGACGAAGTTAATCAAAAAGAAACGCATATTATCCAATGTTACACTTTCTTTTTCGGGGGTCTACGGGCTGTTAGGACCAAATGGTGCCGGTAAGACGACGTTAATGAAGATATTGGCGAGTTTGACTGACTTTAATGCCGGTGTTGTGTTCATTGATGAGGAGTCGGTAAGCACAAGCACTTATGTTAAGCAAACAGATCGTATTGGGTACCTGCCCCAAGATTTTATGATTTACCCGGAGCTCAAGATGTATGATGTGCTCGAGCACATCGCTATTCTTCAAGCGGGCAAACCCTCCATCTCATATCATGCTCAGATTAGAGAAATCGTAGAACAGGTCAATTTAACCGACCATTTATACAAAAAAATGCGTGAATTATCTGGTGGAACGCGTCGTCGTGTAGGCATTGCACAACTTTTACTACGCAAACCTTCTATCCTCCTTTTTGACGAACCTACCGCTGGGCTCGATATTGAAGAACGCATACGTTTTCGTAACCTTTTGAAGCAGCTTGGGAAGCATCACACCGTTATTATTTCCTCTCACATTGTCGAAGATATTGAGTTTCTTTGCACAAAAATAGGGATAATCAAAAATGGAGAAGTGATATTTGAAGGCGGACCAGAGGAATTAAAGAAAAAAGCTGCTCATTGCACATTCGAGATTGATGTTCCTCATGCAGAGTTAGATGAAATTATTGCGACAAAGGAGGTCGTACAGATGAATGAGGAACTCTCTCATGTTGTTGTGCGTGTGCTATCAGATCATCCTATCGGCAAACCGGTCAGTCCTCGCTTAATGGATGGATATTTAGCACTTCTAAAAGAGGGTGCCTATGAATAAACTCGTTCATTTATTCATATTTGATATCAAGTTGCTTCGCTTTTTCTATAGCTTTCCATTCGTCTCCTATGCACTGTGTGTCTTACTAATGCTAACTGTCGGAATACGATCAGATGCTCCGTTTATGCCGTATATCTTTGTACAATCAATTGCGGTATCTATGGCTGGGTGGCATTTGGTCTTCCTATACAGCAGTCTATATGAAGAAGGGGCAAAGGAGACATTAATCGTTTATTATCGCAAGCTGCTCATCATCGATATTATGCGCTACGCCCTCTTACACTCGATTTTCATCTCGCTACTAGTAGGATTGACCGTATGGATAAATGGTACGGATTTCTTCACCAGTACTTTAATTGTTCATCTTATTCTGCTGTTTGTCTTCTATCAACTGGTTGGCGTCGCCATTTTAAGCGTTACAAACAGCTTAGATATCACGCTAGCGATTGTTACGACCTATACCTTTATGGAAGTAGCAACGCAGGGCACTTTTATGCCATGGCCGCACCTGTTTTTATTTATGGAACCCAGTGACGACATCTGGCTTCGACTCACCTTCTTATCATTAGGAGTAGGCATTGTAATATCAATAGTTCTATTGTGGCGGAAGTTTAAATAAGTTTTGTTTATTAGAGATGTACTTTATATAAGAGAAAGTTCTCATCTATATTATTTTAAGAAAATTCCGTTATCTTAACCTTTATAATTCATCTCAAAAACGATGGTTTTTGAGATTTTTTATTTCCTCTTCATTTTAATGAAATTCATAGGCTTTATGTGTATCAAAATATTGCTCAAAATCTATGTATCATTAACTACCGTTTATGATACACTTTGTGTAAAGGTGGCTACTATTTAATGAGTTCATATATTTATGGGTATGCCCGAGTCAGTACTCGGCAACAAGAATTAGATCGACAGTTAGATTTATTGAAGGAATACAATTGCAATGAAATCTTAACAGAGAAAATGTCTGGTACAAAAACAGATCGTCCGGAGCTAAATCGGTTGAAAGATAAAATACGTCCTGGCGATATGGTAGTAGTGGAAAGCTTCTCTCGATTAGGTAGAAGTACAAAGGATTTAATTGGTTTGGTGAACTATTTCGAGGAAATGGATGTAAAGCTGATAAGTATTAAAGAAAAATTTGATATGTCGACACCTCAGGGTAAATTGATGATGACAGTATTCCAGGCATTTAGTCAGTTTGAACGTGATTTGATTGTGCAGCGAACAAAGGAAGGATTAAAAAGTGCTCGGACGCGTGGACGTAAAGGTGGTCGACCACAAGTGAATACGAAAGAAGTTACCAAAGCCGTTAACTTGTATAAAACCGAGCAGTATAGTGTAAAGGAAATCGTCGAAATGACAGGTATTAGTAGAGCCACGTTGTATCGCTATATAGAGAAACAAGAACAACCGGAAATGAGATGAGCAGTCGCTGTGCAATTTCGGAAGGAGTTCTTTGTATGAACAATGAACCAGCCCCGTTAACTTCTTTTTCTGAAGAACAAAGAAAAGCAGCTGTTCAAAAGTATCGTATCATTGAACCTTACTTGATTGGCGAAAAGAAGTTGAACACGATTGTGAGAGAGTCTAGATTCGCTAAACGCACGCTTCATTATTGGATACAAGCTTATGAACAGTTAGGGTTATGCGGATTAATTCGCCAAAAACGCTGTGATGCCAATCACTTTAAACTGGAAAAAGAAGTAGTATCCGAAGTAGAGCAGTTGATTTACCAATTCCCTAAAAACTCACTGACATCGATCCAACGGAAAATCTGTGCCTTCTGTGAAAAAAACCATTGGCAGGCACCAAGTTATTCGCAAGTTTATGCAATAGCCAAATCTCTTTCATCAGCAGCCAAGACTTTAGCGACTGACGGAACAAAAGCATATGAAAATAAATACGATATAATCCATCGACGAGAGCCCAATTATCCAAACGAGTTTTGGCAGGCGGATCACACGCTATTAGATATTGTTTTATTAAATGAGAAGGGACAAGCAGAACGGCCTTGGCTTACGATTATTTTAGATGAGTACAGTCGAGGAGTTTCTGGTTATTTTTTAACCTTTCAAGCACCTTCTGCCATTCATACAGCTCTAGTCCTGCACCAAGCGATTTGGCGGAAGGGAAATCCAGATTGGACCATCTGTGGTATACCTGAACATTTTTATACGGACCATGGCAGTGATTTTACATCGAATCATTTAGAGCAAGTAGCCATTGACTTGAAAATTAACCTTGTATTCTCTGCTGTAGGTGTTCCACGAGGTAGAGGGAAAATCGAACGCTTCTTTTAAACGGTTAATCAATTGTTCTTACAGGACTTACCCGGGTACTTGCATAACAAAAAAACTGAACCCCTCCTTTCACTCCATGAACTAGATGCAAAATTTTCTACCTTTATTATCAATCATTATCATCACCGTTTGCATGGTACAACTAAACAAGCACCAATGGTGCGATGGAATCAGTCCGGATTTTTACCGAATATGCCAGAAAGCATAGAGCAACTAGACTTATTATTATTACAAGTAGCAAAAGCGAGAAAAGTACATCCAGATGGAATTCACTTTCAAGGGCTAAGATATATAGAACCGAACCTCGCTGCCTTTGTAGGGGAAACGGTTGTCATTCGGTACGATCCACGAGACCTTGCTGAAATACGTGTATTTTACGAGGAACGTTATTTATGTACAGCCATTTCACCTGAAATAGCCGGTTATACAGTGGATTTAAAAGAGATTGTTGCGGCTAGAAATAAACGAAAACGCACGTTACAGAAACTAATCACACCTGATAAAACGGTAATTGAAGAAATCGTCGAGTCTAAACAAAGTCAATTTGAAACAAGTTCAGAG
>JBFELW010000084.1:0-7762 GCA_041551995.1 Paenisporosarcina sp. | reverse complement strand
TGGACGAGTTTCGTAAGTTGATATTGTAGGCTTCTTTGTATCCGTATATATAAATTCACCATTCAAAAACTCTATTTCATGACCTCGTAAATAGGATTTTACTATTGTCATCGTAAGTTTCACCACTCATCCTTTTGTGTCTAAGGTAAAACTGGTGGATTAACGATCCACCAGTATTAACCGTTTGTATTCAAATTCAACTTGTTCATCACTCATTTTTTCAAAAGATGCTTCTGTTTTATTGGTGAAAAATACGAGATATTCAATATACGTTTGACGATCTGTCATACCCATGTACCTTTTAACCATTTCGTGCAACCTCTCATTGAAGAAAATTTCTTTTCCCACGCCTTGCCTTTTCGATTATCGATAGCTACCCATAAATCAGCATCTTTGTAAAAATAAGCTCTTTTTAAAAATGGTGTATCTTTCAGTTCCAGATGTTTTTCTTTGGTAATAAGTAACGGATACATACTTACACTCCTTTTTGATTTGACTTTAGCAGCAGATAAAACATTGATAAATTCCCCAGGAACAGTACAAACGCAACAGCAAACCATGTATCACTTTTTTCAGCTAAGACACAAAGAATAAAACTTACTAGCATCCCAACAGCGCACAACATGAGCTTTAATTTAAGAGTCATAGAGTATTAGCCTCCAATTTTATTAGGCGTAACATATACGCCAACCTTGCCGCTTTCGTGCGTTCAGATCATGTTGTTGTAGCGGTTCATATAACCAGACGTTTTGACCATCTTCTTTGCGGAATAAGAGCACCCATTTACGCTTTGCCATTACAATTCACCGTAGAATCTCGTTTTCTTCGCGAACTCTTTCAGTTCGGCTAAATCCTTGTGTCTGTGATTACATTTAGTGCAAACAAGTACGGAAAAATAAGGTAAACAAGCTTCCATCATTAACGGGATGAACAAAGGCTCTTTACAATCTTTGTTCTCACAAATAATCATGATTTCATCTATTTTTGTCCGTTCCATTTCCTCACTTCCAATTCTTAGATTGGTATATTAATAACCATTAGATTGTCTAGTGTGATTCACTTCATTTTTGCTGATGTATGCATTTTCGATTTCTTCCCAGCTGAATCCAAGCATTTCGCCAAGGCCTAAAAACTCTGAAACTAATTCTTTGTACGCAATCTCATCATCGTAAGTGAATGAAAAATTAGCTATGCCTACAAATATTGTTTGAAACTGTTCAGTGGTCGTTTCGGTATTCCACGCGCTCTTTATATATCCATGTACTTGGTAACAATAATTAGTAATATCTTTGTTTGCTAACTCCAATCCAATCGACAAGATGAAATGAAGACAATCAACATATTCCTCTAACAATGGATGTTTAACGATTGTGTAACAGCGACCATCTACCCAGTTTGTTTTCTCTGATGGTTTAACTGGAATTTGGCGTGTACTCCATTTTTTAAAGCCGCGCCATTCGTTAGCACATTCAGCGAGCTCAACTTGTAGTGCAAGTGTTTTCCAAGGTGTATTTCTTTCCCCAACAAGTTCTGGATGTTGCTGCAAGATCCGAGTATCTAAAACTTTCTGCATTTCAAATAGTTTATTTAGTTTCAATTTAATTCCTCCCGATAAATTTCATTTGGCACCAAAAATATTGACCATCTCTGTTAATCTCGCTATCTTGCACAAATCCGCTATCAATATATCGATTTTTCATTTTTTCGAAATTTTGTTTAGATATCCCAAAAGCTTGTTTTCTAATAGGTCCGTTTCTTACGGTCTTGTATGCGTTAAAGCTGATTGGATTCATAATGAGCCGCCCATAAAGATTCTTCTTTTGTTAGATGACATTCGACCTCATAACTATCAGGCTCGTATAAAATTCGCGCCATATCATCAACAGTTAAGTCTTTTAAAGGACTAAATTGGCTTGTCCATACATGAGCGAACCATATAAATTGCTCAATCGTTTTACCTTCTTCTTTGTAAAGTTCGATTGCATTTTCTTGTAGTTGAGTCACTATTATTTTCCCCATCAGTGCCACCCCTTAAAGCAAGAATCTAGCAAACTATTTAAATAGGTTAAATCATCAAGTCGTTTTTTTGCTGCCTTTACTGGCTTTGACCAGCTATTTCTAGCATGATTTAATGTTTCGTGATTTTGTTCGGCTTTTAAAAGAGCTGTCTTAATTTCATTCCCATCAGAGCATTGATTCCTAACAGTGCTTAAAACGCCTCTCCCTCTCGATTTTGAGACGATAAACGCATATTCGTGTCTAAACCCTGTACCTTTACCATTAGCGCTTACAGAGAACCTATTAACGATGTAAGCATCACGACTAATATGTTCAGCTGATTTAGAACCAGTATCTTTGTAATTTTCGTTATATTGATTCATGAAGCAAGCTCCTCCTATTCGTAATCTCGTTTAATGCGTTCTATAGTTACCAAATTAAGAACCGAATGATAATCAAGAGAGTCTAATGGTTCACCACTACGCCCCTCATTAATATTCATTGAAAACAATTCTTTAATAAACGATTGGCGCATTCCTTCAGTGGACATTGGATGAGCTTGGTTTTTCATACAGCCACTCCTTCTATGTGATCAAGAAGAATTTTTGTTACTTGCTCTCTGCTTTTTCCAGTTAATGCTTGCAACTGGTCCAAAGATTTCTCAAATTGTAGTTCTAATTCATTTGATTGACTGTTTTTCCATTGCCCAGCAGTGATAATGAGTTGGTTTAGTAATTTTTCCAACTTCATTGACCTCCTAAAATTCTATTTTTTTCATTCTTTTATCGACTGTGTTTGTAAATTTAATTAAAAACGTATCTTTCATAAGCCGAGATACTAATTTAGGGTCGTACATCTTCACCAGTTCGTCTCTAGAGAGATTTGTAGTCAATATAGTAGATTTACTCTGTCTTCCGTTTGCAATCGCGTAGAGCACCCTTAACGTGAAATCTGTAGCTCTCTTAGTTGTGCCAGTTCCACCTGTTTCTGCTCCTAAGTCATCTAGAACCAAATAATCAACTCTTGATAACAGGTCCACAAAGTAATGTTCTGTATAACGACTTTCCTTGTTGTTAAAACTTTCACGGATCCGTAAGAGCATTTCGTCCACGCTTACGAATAAACATTGCTTGTCCTTGTCTCCTGATTCGTTAAGGTTTCTAAGAATAGACATCCCTAAATGGCTTTTTCCTACCCCTGGTACACCTGTTAACCAAACGTTAAAAGTTTCACCTTGTTTATATTTCACGAAAGCATCTGTTGCTCTACGTTTTCCATCAATTTCTTCTTTTTCGCTACATTCATAAGAGTTAAAAGATGCATCATATAATCCAATGTCTGTTAATAGGCTAGATGATGCGAAGACGTTGTAATTTCTTTTACTCATAGCATCATCTATTTTTTTAGATTCTGAGCGACTTAATTCTTCATTCATTCTGTCGCGTTCGCATATTGGACAAACTTCTATACCATCGACAATCATTAATTTGATTTTCTTTTGATGTTGATCGCAATCCTTAGAAGTCAATTCCATCGGCATAGCTTTTAATATGCTGCTGAGTGGTTTTAACATTATTCATCACCTTCTCATTTAGATAAGATTCAAACTTGTTACCAAACAAGGTTTCTGGTCGAAGATAAGAAGAGTACTTTTCATCTGTTAGCCATTGGCTAGATTTGTTATCTATAACTCTTTTAAAATCATCTATACGAAACCCATCGTTCCATCTGGCATTTATAAACTGTTTCGTTTGTTTAGAAGATGCACGATATTTTGTTGAACATTTGTCGTTTAGGTACTTAACAATTTCTGCAAAAGGAACTATATCTTTTTCCTTTTCTTTTTCCTTTTCTTTTTCTTTTTCCTTTTCTCTTATATGCATACTGCATGGATACTGTATCGATACAGTATTTCTTTCAATGGTATCAACGGTTTCACGGTACTTTGCAATAAATGGTAAATGCTTAACTCCTTTCAACTCGTCCTCTACTCTCTTTATGACTTTTGGACTATTGTTCCAGTTATGTTTACTCCAATTAAGCAACATTGCTTCTTTAGTTGATTCGTTATAAATGACTTTTCCATAATCTACAAATCTACTTAACAACTTTTCTACCGTTTCGCGGTTGTAACCCGTTTCAGTTTCAATGATTCTTTTAGGTAGCTCATATATTCCGATTTGATTCGCTTTGCTATTGGTCATTAGATAGATATAAAAGTATTTTTCCTCTGGTGTTAGTTCCAATACGAAAGCATCTTGCCAGTAACTTACTTGAACACTTCTGTATTTACTCATTGCGCTTCAACCTTCCTGTGAATGTTTTTAGTACACTCCACATATAAGGTCACTCCCACCACTTGTTTTTTATGTGGTTATCGCATATTCTGTAGGTGTATAGTTTTGCAAGTACCTAAGTCCGTTGTTAGTTCAACGGGCTTATTTTTTTTGGCTTTTCATTCTAACTCACTCCTTCAAGGTGCTAGAATTTTTCTGTCTTGGCCTGTTGTTTTATGAATGATTAACCACATGTGAGATTCCTTTTTTGAGAGTAACCAGTTTTCTACCTTACTTACTGTTTTTTTAATATGATTCCGTTCAGCGACAGTTAATTTACGACCGTTTTTCATCTATTCGCCTACTTTCAATTATTTGTTATCCTTGCATTATTTCCATGAACCAATCTTTATCGCCTAAAGCAAGTGCTGCATCAATCATTAAATCTTTGTCTTCGTTGAGCATTACGGCTGGTATTGGAGATAACTGAGTGTTTAATACGCTCATACTTAAACTCAAATGCATATTAGCTTTTTTGTCTTTCTCCAGTACTAAAATGGATGATGCAATCATGCCTACCTTGTCCACTACCGCCTTAATCCTTACCCCTGAGGGATTCGTCCAGGCTACCCAAGACCCTTCACGCATACTACCTCTCTCCTTATCTACCTATTTGCGATCATGATTACTGCGCCAAAACACAAAGTTATAAATACTACAGTTGCAACGATTCCTAATAAAATTACATCTGATGAATGTAGTTGCTCGTCTTCGTCACAGAAAAAATAATTTTTCATTTTTGACCAAAACTTTTGTTCAGCTGCTTTCATTGGTTCACTGGATAAAGCTCTCATAATAGATACGTCACCTTCCTATTTAGTTTAGTTAACAACTTTTTCTGGATATCACGAGTGAAACGTTCTGAGCGCTGTTGACACTTCCAACAAAGATCCTTGTGAGTATTCTTCTCGTTGCAATGCCCACAATGCTTTAACCCGACCAATTAACTTCACCTCACTTTCTTTTCGCATCCATCAATCAGAATTCAAACGTCTTGGCATTGGCTCGTTGCTGTCGCTCGATTCCCATAGAAGGAATTGTCTTGGCGTACTCTGCTCGTTTTGAATACTCATTGTTGAATGCGAGTAGTTATTGGATGAAAAGTTTTTATTGAATATTACAATTTTGTATCACTTTTTTGCAGTTAAAATGCAGTCTGGTGGTAAAAAAATTTCATCCAGTGATATGCCGAAATACTGATGTATTTTAATCATCTCGCTTGCTTTAAATTCACTCTGGCCAAGTTCTTTCATGATGTAGGTGCGGACGTTCATACCGATCATTTTTGCTAAATCCATTTGTGTTAAATTCGCTTCTTTTCGAAGCTTAATTAAAGACCATTGCATATCGTTTAACTCCTTTCCTTGTTTCTATATTTAGATTAATGCATTTTAAATGCAAAGTCAAGTATATATTGCATCTTTTATGCATATAATATCTTAAATGATAAAAATGTCATATGATATAATTTGAATAACGGAGGTGTAAACGTTGTCTAATCAACATCAAAACAAGTTTATTGGAGATAAAATCAGAAAATTCAGGAAGCTAAAAAGATTGTCTCAAGAAGAATTAGCGCTAAAAATTGGCGTAAAACATAATACAATTTCAGCTTATGAGCGTGGCGTAATAGAAATTACGCACTCAAAATTATTGGAAGTGGCGAAAGTCTTAGATGTTAAATACACACAACTCCTTCCATTAGAAGAAACTGATGCACTTGAAATAAAAAGATCGCTTGCGGATTACTTAGTCGCAGAGAAAAACCTAAGTCAAGAACAGTCTAACTTTTTGGAAGCATTAATTGAAAAAACCCAATCACTTGATGAGAGCGAAAGGGAAAGTTTTTTGAAAAATATTAGGTTCGCTGTTGAATTTTTCCAAAAATAATTCACGTATAGGTGGAGGCAGGTTTACATAACTGCTTTTTTTTAATGCAACAAATGTTGTGAGTAAGTCGAGTATGTCTTTATCCAAGTTGTAAAACTCCCTATTGTCTGATTTGTTTATACGGTCAATTGTAATAATTCTAATAGTACAGATGTTCCTATTATATTTATATAAGTATAAACTACCCATATTTTTATGTATTTCGACATTTTTAGACAATAGGGTTACAGGTATTGGAATGTATTGAGCATATAGTATTATTTATCCTGGTAAAGGTTGACAATGGTTTGCAGTTTATTGGGATATACAGATGTCTTTACACCTATTTTATAGGTCTTATTAAAAAGATGATGTCTAGGTCTTGTCTTTAACGCCCTTATATGGCAGATTTGCTTGTTGTTCTAAGAAATGTTTTGCAAAAAATCTTTTACCTTACATGCAACTAAAATGAATTAGTTGCACATAAGTATAGATTTACACATTTGGCGTCAATGCAGCCGTCTGAAGTTTCTGTATGCTCCTATTTAAATCTTGTTGTCTCCAACTTATGACTCCAGTGTATGATCGTCCACACTGATAGCAAATCATAATTACCCTAGCCGTAACTAGCCGATTATCCACCGAACCTTTAAAGGCAGTTCTCGCCCGTTCATCACACCGAAATAGGAAACGGCTTGTTGTGACATATCCCATCGTTTGCTGTGGTTAGGGATTACCTGACGATGAGTTTAATGACGTTTTATCGGCTACCCGTCAAATCGAACGCAAAAAAACGATGCTAATACCTTAACCCACAGTTGCTAGGTTAAAGATTAACACCGTTTTAAAAATTACCAGTTGAAATTTGCAAGGTAAATAGTTTATAATAAGGAGAAATCAATTAACCAGTGTTACAGCACTGTTAATCAAGGTCGTCACTCTTCCAAAGTGGCGGCTTTTTTATGTTCCGAAATATTTAATTAACTATTATTCTATCTGTTTACCATTCAGATAACAACATAATTCGACAAATGACTAAATAAACCCTGTCATATCCTCTTCTTCTTCCTCCACGATTTCAACCTCATGAAGCGCCACTGTAGATTCTCTAATCCCTTGTTTATCGAGCCAAATCAATCTTTTAATATATTTACTTACATTTTTCTTAGCGTTAACAAAATCATATAATCCTTTTTCATCCTCGTCATTGACATTGAAAGAAGCCTGGACTATGACTCTATTCTTCATTTATAGACCCTCTTAGCGATGTCATAGAATCCACTAGCATTTGCATAGACAGGCATTAAAGGAGTCTTACCGTTGAGTTTAGGCGTGATTACAGCAGCGTTAATGTAATGCTCTTTGATGAACGGCAAGATTTCACTTGCAACTCCACCGCATACCCAAACGATGTCATCTTTTTTCCATTTTAATGCTGTACTGCTCCGAATAATCCCACGAGCCATGACTCCCAAATCTTTATTCTTAACTGTTTCCATTCCAAAATTAAACGTATCGGATCGTGATGTCACATGTTTTTTGTCTACAATAGTAGCAGC
>JBFELW010000083.1:0-7774 GCA_041551995.1 Paenisporosarcina sp. | reverse complement strand
CCATAAATTCTTTGCTATGTGAAGTATTCGGTTGTACGATAACACTTAAAGATTGGAGTGATAGTATGGGACAATTTGATACTACCCTTGAGACATTCATAGAAAGTGCAGGATGGCTAGCTCCATTTCTTTTTGTTCTTTTGCATTTATTCCGTCCCTTTTTCTTTCTACCGGTAATCGTCGTCTGTATTGCAGGGGGAATTTTATTCGGATTCATTGAAGGGGCCATATTATCATTTGTGGGTCTATCTCTGATGAGCTTAGTTTCTTACCTACTCGTTATGAAGTTTCCTAAGTTTCGTGAAAAGGTTTCCCGGGCAAAGGAAAAGGTCTTTTCAGGTAAGACCATTTCGGTTAGTCAGGTGATGATTTTACGAATCATGCCATTCGTTCATTTCCATTTGCTATCTCTTTATTTAATTGAAATGGCTAAATCGTTTAAGGAATACATGTATTTTTCTATGTTAGGAGTCATTTTACCTGCTATCCTTTATACAGCTTTTGGAGAAATCATTACTGAGTTACCTTGGTATTTAACAGCACTTCTCTTTTTGTTTTTGGCCGGAATTTACAGATACATAGGCAAAATGAATAACTCAGCTACCCCATCGTCTAGTTAAACTTAATATGAGAAACTTACCATAAGGTGACCCATATAAAAGGCTACTGAATTGAATTCAGTAGCCTCTTTTTGTATATGATTTACTACATGTAAGAATTCTTATGACTAATTTCTTTATTCCATACCAAGATTTCCTCAGCAACTCTCTCAGGACAGTCCCAATGCATATTATGCTTCGTATTTTCTATCCCGATACCTTTCACATTCTTTAGACTTTTTTTCATTTCTTTTACCCCGATATATCTCGGGATGAGTCGATTTCAGACTGATCAGCTAGAGCTAAAAAACTTTTAGAATCACCGGTCATCCCATGAAGGCAAACAAGTGTGGGCAAACTGCTATCACCAACCTCATATCCGTGAAAGGTATAGCTATCTACTATTTCTTTGAACTCCTTCACGCCTATCATCACTCCTGCCACTTAATTGAACTTAAAAATGCTAATGAAATAATCATCTTCAGGAAAATCGCCTTGATACGTAAATCCATTATTTAAATAAAAGCCTTTTAACTTTTCATTTCCAGCCCAACAGTCTAAATATAGTGTCTTATTTACTTCCTTTGTATATGTACATGCAAATTTCGTGATGACTGAACCTAATTTATTCCCCTGATACTTAGGTAAAATGGCTATCTGGCACAAGTAGTTACTTCTACAATCTATTTTCAATTCACTTAAACCATCTATCTCTTTTATACAAAAAGTACCTACAATGTTTTCATCTTTTAGTAGGACATACACATAGCTATTCTTAATTTCATTCGCCAACTTATCTTCATCCCAAGGATATTCCCATTGCTGAATCCCTTTGCCATGCAAATCTAAGGTGACTCTATTTAAAATAGCTAACACCGATTCCTTCTCACCTAACGTTGCTAATCTAATCACCATTTATTTTTCACAAGAAAATAACAAGAACAGAGGAATTCTCATACGTCTCTCATATTCACTTTCACTCGCAAACTCTTCTACTCTAGGAGTTCCTTCTCGTATATCGACAATCGTATAACCCGCTTGCTTTAAAAGTTGGTAGTACTCTTCCATTGTACGATGATATTTAACAACCTTTTTACCAATCCACGGTTCGACTCTCTCACCGCTATTAAAATAATCATCTACAATCCAATCTGACTTTGCACCGGAAGCTGAAGCACTTTTAATGGAAGCAGTTAATACGGGGTGTTGAACACTAAATATAAATCTGCCATTCGTTGCTAAAGATTGATGAACATTTTCAAACGTACTCTTTAGATCGGCTAGATAATGCAGCGCTAATCTAGAAACAACCAGATCATACTGTCCATTTTGGAAATCCCATGTTTCCATTGAAGAAAGATGAACCTTTCCTGCCGTTCCAGTTAAGACTTTCTCGGCTTCTTTGACCATGTTTTCCGAACCTTCTACTCCGTCATACGAAAAACACCCATTCTGTAGAAGTTCAACACCAAATCTAGCGTCTCCACACCCTAAATCTAGTATTTTCGCGTCCTTAACAGCACCAATCATCTCAAGTAATACGGGTCTCTCGATTCGTTCGTTCGGGCTTTCCTCACGACGTCTTCTTGCCATGTAATTTTCAAAAAATTGACCATCATCATAAGCTGATGCACCCCGATACTCCATTCAATTCCCTCCCAAGTAGATAAACCTCAATAATATTACCATAAAATTTGGAAATAGCTACAGGTTTTTAGATCTGAGAAATAGATTCAAATAGGAAAAACCTTTACTTGTTTCCAAACCGATTGCCAATTTTTCTTCACAATTCGTTCCTTATAGATACGGGCTAAATCTTTATTCACAATAAAATGAGGTGTGGGCTTCACCTCTAAATGAAGAACATCCTTTATTCCCCAAGGTGCTGTTAGAATAACTTTTTCATCATCATCTAACTTCACCCCTAGAGCTGTAGCAGTCTCAGGGAATTTAGATATCGCATCCACTGACGATAAGTAAGGTGGAAGATTATTCACCATATGCATCCTAGCCTCATTCTTCACAGACCATGGAACATCAGGGAGAATAGTTCTTAATTCTTCCTCTAATTTCTTCTCAACCAACTCATCCATATGCTGATCATCAAAATAAATCACATCCACATCCGCTAGAACTGTCCTAGAACTAAAACCATGCAACGTATCCCAAATCTTCGAGCGCACAAAACCTGCACATACCCACCAATCTGGTAAATTTAAGGCTCTTGCAGCCCGTAAAATCTCCATCATATCCGCATCTTCTACTATGATTCGTATAACATCTTCTTCACATTTCAATATATGAAAAACCTCCTAAACAAAACCTATTTCACTATTTTACCAATAAATCCAAAAAAGAATGATAATTTCCTAACGGATTCTCTTCTGAGGTGTAAAAACTTAAAACACAACACAAAGGGACTATCGATTCGCAAACAATTTTGTACTACGTTGTTTGTTGATACTTCAAATTCCTTGCTCTAATACCTTCAATTTTAACTATATTATTGGTAGCCTATTTGTTCCCATACAATATAAGTTGTAATGCAACTAATCATCCTGCTAATTGATACGCTAAAAGCTCCTCCAATCTATATCGTTTTTTCGTTTTTTATAAACAGAAAAAGTTAATATTTTAAAGGTGAAAATGTAAACTTTTGGTATAATAAATACACGAGAATTTTAATTATTTCAATTAACGAGACAGTACTCTTCAACACGAATATTTGGTTTTTTATGGTGAATTAAAGTAACGAATCCAGAATTGGGTGGTGCTTTATAAAAAGAAAATTATTGATAGTTAACTTCTTATTTGGTTTATTGCTTATGACAGTTGCTTGTAATCAACAGCCAGAAATAGATATTTCTAAAACAGTAGGAATAACAGAAGATTATTTTAGACAATTAGATGAAATATCAACAACTGCAGCGTCATATAGCGAGGATGAGGAGCAAGTAAAATTTAGGGTTATGGTTGAAAAACATCCTACATAAGAAGAAGCAACTGCTATGTTTAACAACATATTAGATAATTTCGAAAAAAACTCCCACACACCTGAATTTTGGGATTATTATAATGGCTATTTTGATATCAAATCTTATGATAAAGCTGTGATTTACGAAGCAACTAAAATTATAGGAGAAGACTTGAAAGTTACTCTTAAATAACAAAACTTGTTGAATTAACGGTGAATTTATTTCGATAAGGAATAAAGCCTTCTCTTATTTAACTAAAAAAAATAAAGAAACAGGATTTCTTAAGTATTTATCCTTACTTTCTATAATTTTAGCATTGTTATTTTTGGTATTTCTTTATGCCATTGTTGGTCAAGTCTAAAATTATCTTATTAAACTAACGAAACAGGTTAGTTGAATAAGATAGAAAAGGTGTTTGAGAAAGAAAAACAATATAAAAATCATCAAGTTCAATGGGGTTTAGTTTGTTTATTTGTAAGGATTATCGTAAAAAAAAGCAATAGTGTGAAAATAATTTACATCAAAAGTTATGTTTTCTGATTTCTAAAGAAGTTTACTATTAGGACATATATATATAAGACGGGCAAATAAACCAAAACGATATAAAATCCAATTTCAGCAGATAATTTACTCAAAAGATCTATTGAACTCTTGTCCATAATTATTATTGTTGAAAGGTTAAGCAGGATGATAATACTTATTAAAGTATAGCTAGGTTTAAACTTTAAGGTACTCTTTAGTACTCTGGTTACTGACCATAACGCTATGCATATGGGGGGGAGAACTACAAGAAACCATGAGAAAATAAATATATATTCAAACCTTTCGATGAACGGTATTTCCACAATTTTAGTCATGGTTAAAGTAGGCATTAATAAATGCTTTAATTGGCCCTCACTAAAAAAAGAAAAGGTGATAATTGCCAAAATAGTATATGACACGGTTGTAAACAATAATCCAATGTGAGCCCACTTTTTTCCTTTATCTCGATTTCTTATAAAAGGGAAATAGATAAGTAATGCTTCAAATCCTAAAAATGGAAAAGTTGATGCTTTTGCTGATTTAAGAATATCTATCGCGTCGTGACTTAGTACTGGCAATAGGTTTGAAAAGTGACTGAACTTTAGGGTGTATATTAAAATGAAAACTAAGATGATTGGGATAATCGTACTAAAAAATGTAATCCCTGTAATAACTCTAAAGCCACCTATAACAATATAAAAAACAATGATCGATAATACTAATGTGAATTCCCAAACGTGTATTGTTTGAAACGCCCAAACTTGTAAAATTTCAATATATGACCAAAATACTGTAGTAAGTAACAGTAGAAAATGGATGCAAAATAAAATTGAAAGCGTATTGCCAACTAATTTACCAAAATAATCACGATGAAGAGAAATAAGGTCTCCATTACTAGAATGTTCTAATAATTTAAAGGTGATAAAAAGGATGATATGCAAAATTAAACCAGCAATCAGCAGTCCGATCCATGCATCATAACCACTATCTTTACTAATATCCGATTGGAAAGATAAAAGACCAACACCTGTTTGGGAGGAGTGTACCAAATAAAACATAAAAAATGGGGATATGAGCAAAGCCTCTTTTAATTTTGATTGGTTATTATTCATCCGCACTCTCTCCTAATTTAACAAATGAAAGCTGACATTAAAGTCTACATCTAAATTTGGGTATTTGGTTTTGTAAAATTCTTTTTCATTCCAACTTCGATCCTTGCTCCTAAAAGAATCCCCAACACCAATAGGGTCTACATCATTCTTTTGAAACTCTTTAAACATTTCAATGTAATTCTTAATAAGAAAATTCTCAACCTCTTCCTTTATTAGGTTATAATCTTTTTCTGAATTAATCCAGAGAGGTTGACTTACAATCATACTATTAGTGGTCAAGTCAATTTTGAGTGAGTTTTCGTTAGGATTAGTTGTTATCTTAGAATCTCCATATACGTGATTAAATGAGAGTGTTCCTTCTTTTCCATCTTTCTGAATCGGGATAGAGTATTTAAGTTGTTTTGAATCATTTACAATTAATTTTAATAACCAACTTTCTTTTATTCCCAATAACATTTGCAACTTTTCCTCACGACCGATTATGCCTACGTTTGTTAACGTGATTTCACCATTTTCTATACTAACGTAGGGTAAAATAGGGTCTCTTCCTTCTCCATAATAATCAAAGAGAAATATGTGAAGATTTGAGTATGGAATATTGTTGTTTGTCATATTCTGATCAATCAAATTAAAGAGAAACTTATCTTCTTGTTTTAATATGTTATCAAAGAAAGAAGGAATTGATTCTTTAGAAATAAGGACTTTCATGTTTGTTCCAAACTTTACATTCATATCAAAAGTAGTCATAATATCTTTTAGTGTTTTTTGTTGAATGAATTCCTCACTGAAAACAAGAACCCGTGTTTTTCCGATTTCTATTGGAAATGCAGACTTCCTATATGTTCCTGCTAAAGAGTCATTAGCTGAATCCCCCTTAGAAAAAGTAGCCTTTGGGCTGCCTTCCTCTTTTCCACTTTGATATTGATGTATGAGGAGTCCCCCTAAAAGTTCTTTTTCATTTTCTTTATCCACATCAAATCCCATCGTGTTAGCAATATTTATTTTATTAGCAACCTTATATCTCTCACACCCCATTAAAAATACAAATGCAAGAATGATTATACTAACCAATAGTACGTATTTCGGGAGGTTCAATGTTAAATCTTTATTCATTATTTATTCCTTCCTTTACATCTTTGTTTTTCTTTGGATGGTATTTTGACATGACTAATGTTCTTAAATAGCTCGGTCTTTTTTTCATTATTTCAAACGATGAACGAATTACACTATCAGCATAGTCATTTGATCTGAATGGAAATATAGGTACCAAATAAGGGTTACCTAGAGATTTGATTCTCAGTAAGTGAGCAAGCATTAAGACTAAACCTATAACTATACCTAGACCACCCCAAATAGCAGCCAATAGGATAAATGGAAACCGAATGAGTCGTATCGTATTTGACATTTTAAATATGGGTGTCGTAAATGAAGCTAGTGCTGAAAGGGCAACCACGATGAGCAAGACACTGCTAGTTAAAGCAGCTTCCACCGATGCTTGCCCTATCACAATACCTCCAACTATACCAAGAGTCTGTCCAATTTTAGTAGGGAGTCTTGCACCAGCCTCTCTCAATAATTCAATGGTAAGCTCTAAGAAGATAACCTCTAATATTGGGGGAAAGGGAACATTCGATCTCGAACTAATCAATGGCCCAAGCAAATCTTGTGGAATAACTTCATAATGAAATGTCAGTACAGCGACATATACTGGTGTAGCAAAAACGGAAAAGATTACACCAAGTATTCTAATTACCCTAAAAAAAGACCCAACAATCCATGATAAATAATAATCTTCGGGTGAGATGAAGAAGTCAAGTAAGGTTGTGGGTCCCGTAATAACATAGGGAGAACCATCTGTCAAAATTGCTACTTGCCCATTAAGCAAAGCATAGGTAACTCTGTCAACACGTTCAGTTGTCAGGAGAACCGGAAATGGAGTATTAGAGTTATCTGAAATGGCTTGCTCTAAATTTGAGCTATCGAATACAGCATCAAAGTCTACTTCGGATAACCTCTGTCTGGCAGTGTTAACATATTGAGGATTTGTTACACCGTCAATATAAGCTAATACCACTTTTGTTTTTGAAAGGGAGCCAATCGTTATCTCTTCAAAAATCAAATTTGAGCTAACGATATTTTGCCTTAATAAATAAAGGTTCGTTCCTATATTCTCGATAAATCCAACTTTGGGTCCAATAACACTAAATTCATTTTCAGTTTCGTTTGTTTGTCTATATCCTTGTGTAATAGCACTTAAGTCCACCATTAATACATTTTTATCATCTTTATGTAGTTGTATAAAAACAGAACCTTTATTCAACCTAGAATTAATCTCTGAAACGTCATCTGTAATGATCATCTGTTCTATAGGTATGTAACTGGATAATTCCTGTAATGTTTTTATTTGATCTGCTTTCGGTTTTATATAAGGAAGAAAGTCTCGTTTTAATAATTCTGCATCAATTAATGTTCTGTAATAGTAAATAATCATTTTCTCTTTATTGCTTGCGAGAGATAAAAAAGTAAAATCACTTGATTTTTTTGCCCTGTCAATAATTGTATTTAT
>JBFELW010000082.1:0-7798 GCA_041551995.1 Paenisporosarcina sp. | reverse complement strand
GTTACAACCAGTTCCAATAAATGAAACATTTAAAGTTGGTGATTTTAACAAAGACATTGAATACGGTCAAAAAGTCTTAAAAGCAATGGGACATCCGGTATCAAGACAAGACGGTTATTTTGATGAAGGTACGGCAAAAGCCGTTGAAGAATTCCGAGAAAAACAAAAAATAGATGGGAACGGAGAAATGGACGCATCCTTCTTTCAAGAGATTAGAAAAACCGTTATAGAATACAAGTCTGATCAGAAAAATGATGAACAACTTCAAATGTCAATTGGTTATCTGTTTCACGCCATTCAAAAGTAGGGAAATTGTCTAGACATTGAACTGCAAAGTGTAACTAAAGCTAGCCATTCTTTTACTAAGAAATCCTTATAAGATTCGTACATTCTTATGTTACAATGGAAAGAAATGTACGAACAGTTGATTGGATGGTGATTGGCTACATGATGCTAGAGATAGGGCTAGAACTACTAAAAGGTATAGGTAAGTTTTTTATTAATCCACTCGTTTATGTTACTTTTTTATTCGCAGTATTACTTGGTTACATTCGTGTAAAGCGTGAACGTCGCTCATTTCGTACCCGTATTTTATGGGGGTGGACTGAAGCCAAACGTTTAGTTGCTGATACTTGGAAGTTTGCGCTTATCTTGTCGTTATTGAGTATAGGGTTTGGTTTAACGGTATCAATAGATTGGATTGTGGCATTTAGTGTCATCAGTTTGATTGTTGTTTTATTATTTGTGTACCAAATAGGCTCACCCATATTTGCGGCTGCCCTCGCTATATTAGCGATCTGGGTTGGATATGATTTCTCACTTTTCGGCTTTACATGGAATCCAGGTGAAACTTGGCTAAATGTCGCGGTACCCGTTTCTTTATTGGCGGGTGCTGTGATGATTGTTGAAGGGTGGTTAATTCGAAAGAATGGCGCTCAATCTGCTTCTCCGATTTTAGAAAAGTCTTCGCGGGGGATGAATGCTGCGGTATTCTTATCTAAACGGTTATGGATGATGCCACTTTTGGTCGTTGTTCCCAGTAATGTCATCCCATCATTCTTACCCTATTGGCCACAAATGACACTTGGGAATGAAACGTTTGGTTTGGTTTTATTACCCATCGTAATCGGTTTTGCTCAAAAAGCTCGTCATACTTTGCCTATATACTTTTATCCGAAAGTAGGACAAGCTGTTATGGGTCTTGGGATTGCAGTTCTCTTGTTGGCGCTTGTCTCAGTATGGATTCCCTTGTTAGCCATTTGGAGTTTAGCTTTTGGTATAATTGGACGTCTTTCTGTCTCGATGTACTTTGCTATGAAAGAAAAACAAGGTGGTTATGCAGTTACACCTCATAATTTAGGTGTTATGATCACTGGCGTTTTACCAGACTCGCCTGCTGAAAAAATGGGACTTGCTGTTGGTGAATGCATTCGTAAAGTAAATGGACAAACGGTTATGAATGAACGTGAGCTATATGAAGCGATTCAAATCAATGCCGCCCATTGTCGATTAGAAGTGCTGGATCACCAAGGGGAAGTTCGCTTGAGACAACATGTGATTTACCGTCACGATCATCATCGCCTTGGCTTGTTGGTCGTCAGATAGGAGAACGTAAATGGAATCGATGCTTACAAAATTCTTACTTGCTTTATTCTTACCAGGCTTGTTAGTTGTATTGTTTACTCGTATTACCTTTAACCATATTGTTGCGCTCATACTAACGGTCGCGCTTATTACGGCGTCCGTATATGCCGGCTACACTCATACATGGGGACTCTATATTGTAGATGCCTTTTCATTAACTGTTGGCTTTTGGTATGCAACTGGCATGATGAAACGCGGTAAAAAACAAGAATAGACAATAGAAACGTTTTTCCTATTTAATAGGAAAAACGTTTTTTTGAATAAAAGTGATTTTAAAGGGTAAAACAATGGAAAAAGATCGTTAATGGTGAAACGTTTTCCCCTTGCTTAATGGTAAACAAAATACTTGCATAATATACCCCATATGGTATATTCTTAACTTATAAAGTCAATAGGAGGAATTTTCATGTATATTCGAACATTCTTTGATGAAAAATTAGCTCAATACTCTTACTTAGTAGGGTGCCAACGAACAGGTGAAGCAATTGTCATTGACCCAGCTCGTGATACGACCGAGGTAATTGAAGTGGCAAAAAATGAAGGATTTCATATTTCAGCAGTGACTGAAACTCATATTCATGCCGATTTCGTATCCGGTTCTCGTCAATTAGCAAATGATTTACATGTTAAATTGTACCTGTCTGATGAAGGCGACAAAGATTGGAAGTATCAATTTACAGAGGGTCTTGATGTGGAGATGGTGAAAGAGGGTTCTACGTTCACTGTAGGTAATATTGATTTTGAAGTGATGCATACGCCAGGGCACACACCAGAAAGTATTTCTTTTGTATTAACAGATAGAGGTGGCGGTGCAACTTCTCCGATGGGGATCTTCACTGGTGACTTTGTATTTGTCGGTGATATAGGTCGTCCGGATTTATTAGAAAAAGCTGCTGGAATAGCTAACACTGCTGAATCTGGTGCTCGTGACATGTTCACTTCTGTTCAACGCTTTAAGGAGTTATCTGATCACCTCATCGTATGGCCTGCACACGGAGCAGGGTCAGCATGTGGGAAATCTCTAGGGGCTGTTCCTACTTCAACTGTTGGCTATGAGAAAAAATTCAACTGGGCTATGCAAATAGAAAATGAGGACGAATTTGTGACTGAGCTTTTAAAAGATCAGCCAGAAGCTCCTGTCTATTTCGCAGAAATGAAAAAAGTGAATAAACTTGGCCCTGCAATCTTGAAAGCTGAAGTAATTCCGGTTATTGATTCTAAAGAAGCATTTAAATCAGAATTACAAAACAACCAGGTTGTTGTACTAGATACTCGACCAGCAAACTTAGTCGAAAAAACACTCCTTCCAGGTGCAATTAATATTCCAATTAATAAAGCTTTCACAAACTGGGCAGGATGGTTAGTAAGTTACGATGAGCAAATGGTGATTATCTCAGAAGAATCACAACGACAAGATATCGTTAATTCACTGCAATCGATTCATCTAGATCATATTAAAGCTTTTGTAAATCCATCATTACTAAATGAAATGGACCTGACTATGTACGAAACTATTTCCGTTGATGAATTTAAAAAAGAAATGCCAACTGGTTATATAATGGATGTTCGCAATGAAACCGAATGGAATGAAGGACATATCGAAGGAGCTCATCACCATTTCCTAGGAAACCTTCGTGATACTAAATTGTCAAAAGATACGCCAGTTCTTATGCACTGCCAAGGTGGAGCACGTTCTGCAATTGGAGCTAGTGTATTAAAATCATTAGGATTTAAAGATGTTAAGCATATGGCTGGCGGTTATGCAGCCTATACAAATGAAAAGTAATAGTCGGGAGGAAGTATAAAATGAGTAATTCAGTAACCGTTTATTCAACAAATTCATGTCCATACTGCGACATGATGAAAAGTTTCTTGCAACAAAATCAAATCAGTTTTACAGAGGTTAATGTGCAACAAGACCAAGCTGCCGCACAAAAATTAGTTGAAACAACAGGTAAAATGGGTGTTCCACAAACGAATATTAATGGAGAGTGGGTACTAGGATTTGATCCTGAGCGTGTACTCGAACTAGTTAAAGCTTAATGAAGAGGGCAAAACGCCCTCTTTTCATTTAGGCTTTGTTATTATACCGATGTTGTTGACTATAAATTGTTAGGGCAGGTTCGAGTTCGTCCGCGAATTGGTATTCGCCTTATACTAAATTCAACATTATAAATAAACAGAGCTTTCATTTATAAAGAGGAGCGAAAGAACAAATGGATTATTCAAAACAAATTACAAATCGATTAAATCGAGTAGATGGACAACTTCATGGTGTTTTACGAATGATTGAGGATACGCGAGAGTGTCAGGATGTCGTGACACAATTAAGTGCCATCAAAGGCGCACTTGACCGAACAATCGGGTTAATTGTTAGTGAAAACTTAGAGCAATGTGTTCGAACAAGCATATCTGAGGGAAACTCCTCTGATGACCATGTAAAACAAGCTGTTCAGTTACTTATGAAAAGTAGATAGGGGAGAAATAGAATGGAATGGATTCTCATTGCAATAGTAGTTGCATTTATCGTGTGGCGAATGAAACCTGCTAAAGGTGTCAAAACAATTTCAACATCAGATTTAAAAGGAAAGCTTTCGGATAAATCAACTCAGTTTATCGATGTTAGAACACCTGGTGAGTATAAAGGTAAACATATTTCACAATTTCAAAATATCCCGCTTGATCAACTCCCAACAAAAATTGGAAAACTTGATCCGGAAAAAGAGACGATTGTTATTTGCCAAAGTGGAATGCGTAGCTCTCGGGCAGCAGGAGTTTTAAAGAAAGCAGGATTTAAGAACGTCATTAATGTTAGAGGCGGCATGAGTCAGTGGCAATAAAGTAAAACATAATAATGGACAAGTATCTATATCTATAAATAAAGACTTTCAATTCATTCGAATTGAAAGTTTTTTTGTCATTAAATCATATTCAAGTAACAAATTGTAACTAGAGAAAAGTAGTTCATTATACATGAATATATGTAGTTATTTGAGTAGTCTAATTTAATAAATTATGAAAAAATACTCATGATATTTATTCAATAGCAAGAAATGAAAATGTCAATAAAGATTAAATCTTATTAAATTAACAAATTTATACAGCATAAAAATGTCATAATAAACTGTTTTTTAATAATTATTAGTACTTATGATACGATTATTTAAGATGTATATGTGATATAAATCACACAAGTAAACTTTATAAGTAATAATAAAGTATTAAAAAAGGTGATGAAAATAGAAATGATGAAAACTGAACTTAAAAAGGATACAATTACAGATATTTTAAATGGTGTAAGTATTTCTGCAACAAATATTATTCCTTTAAGCCATCAAACGAGTCAACCGAGTTTATGGGGACAATCATTACAAATTGACAATGGTGTCTTAATTGGGATTGTTGGTGATGTAAGTGGAAGAATTTTATTTACAGCTGAACGAAATGTGTTTGCTTCGATAGGAGAAACGATGTTTGGAATGGTAATCGAGGGAGAGATGCTTTCATCATTCAGTGGAGAATTGGGTAATATGATTGCTGCAGGCCTCTCATCGCATATTGCCGACCTAGGAATTGCGACAGATATTACTTCTCCAACAATTATGGAAGGAACTACAAAGTTGTCTGGTTTTGAAAAAGCTTTCCACATAGAGATAACATTTGAAAATTCAGGAGTATTACATATTTACATAATGCTAGATTAATAGACAGCTAGTAGATCGAGTAATGAGTATAAGGGAAACGGAAAACACCTTTTTAAGTAAGGAGAATATAATGGCGAAAATATTAGTAACTGATGATGCAGCGTTTATGCGAATGCAATTAAAAGACATTTTAACCAAGCTGGGTCATGAAGTTGTAGGTGAGGCAGAAAATGGAGAAGTTTCTATTCGGAAATACGAAGAGTTACGACCGGATTTGGTGACTATGGATATGACCATGCCTGAAATGAATGGAATAGAAGCCGTAAAAGCCATTAAAAAGAATCATCCAGACGCGATGATTATTATGTGTTCAGCAATGGGACAACAAAGCATGGTATTGGAAGCAATTCAAGCTGGGGCTAAAGACTTCCTGATTAAACCATTTACGAAAGAACGGATTGAAGAGGCATTAATTAAACTACTTTAAAAAGGTATCATCATAGACACTAGCAGAAAAAACAAATGAATGAGGTAATTGTAGTGAAAATGTTTTCGAATTTAAAAACAACAGTTAAGCTGATGGTGGCTTTTGTCTTAATCAGTATTATTGTTGGTGTAGTAGGCATATTTGGTACGACTAATTTAAGTGAAATGAATGAACAACTGGATTTTATGTATGAAGAAAGGGTTATCCCGATAAGTAGTCTCGGCATCATCGATTCTTCTTTTCAAGAACTACGAGTAAATTCACGTGATATGGTTTTTATTGCGAAAGAAGATTCAGAAAAGAAAGCAATCGAAGAGGAAATTATAGCGATTAAAGAAGAAATAGACGTCAATTTAAATTTGTACGCAGCCGGTGAAATCAACGAAACTGAACAAGTCATTCTCGAGGATCTATACCCTGCTATTGAACTTTATTACTTGATTTTAGATCAAGAGATTGGCTATGCCTATGCAGATGACGTAGAAGGATATTTACGTGCAGCTTCAGATTTCAAAATGATGGGGTCAAAAGTTGAAGACCTCATGAATCAGTTAGTGACCATGAACATAGAGCTTGCTGAAGAGGCTAATGAAGAGGCAGAAGCACTCTATAAAAAGGCACAAACAACTACAATAATCATTATCACTCTTGCGATACTTTTAAGCTTATTTTTTGGCTTTATTATAGCGCACTTAATCTCAAAACCGCTGAAAAAAGTTGTTGATCTCGTAGAGAAAATCTCAAACGGTGACTTAACCCAAACCACCGATATTAATAGAAAAGATGAGATCGGTATTCTTGCTCATTCGATGAATACCATGGTCGTTAATCTTCGTAGCATGATGCAGGGGGTATTGCATACTTCTGAACAAGTTGCTGCTTCTTCCGAAGAGCTATCAGCGAGTGCTGAAGAGACGAGTCGAGCAACAGAAGAAATTACAAATGCCATCCAAGGAATAGCAGAGGGAGCTGAGACTTCCACAGCTAGCTTGGAGGACAGTTCAACAGGTTTAGAAGAAGTATCGTTAGGTATACAGAATATTGCTGAAAGTGCTAATGCCATTGCTGAATCTGGTTCTGTAGCCGCATCCCAAGCGCAAGCGGGAGGAGAGTTTGTTGATCAAACAGTTCAACAAATTAAAGCCATTAGTATTTCGGTCAATGAGAGTGGCGAAGCGATACAATCATTAGATAAAAGATCACAAGAGATTGGCGAAATTACTAAGGTAATTACAGAAATTGCTAATCAAACAAATTTATTAGCATTAAATGCTGCGATTGAAGCAGCGCGAGCAGGAGAACATGGTAAAGGTTTTGCTGTTGTCGCGGATGAGGTTCGAAAGTTGGCAGAACAATCCCAACACTCATCTACTCAAATCTCAGAGCTCATAAAAGAAATTCAAAAAGATATGTCTCTTTCGAATAAATCAATCAACCAAGTGAAAATAGATGTGAATGAAGGACTAAGTATAGTTGGAAAAACTGAGGGAAGTTTTAAAGTAATCTTGAATTCCTTAGGAACAGTGAGTTCACAAATCGATGACATGGCAGCAACAGCACAACAAATTTCTGCCAGTGCGCAAGAGGTTTCAGCTAATGTAATGAGTAGTGCATCTCTCTCAAGAGAGGCTTCCATGAACTCTCAAAGTGTAGCTGCATCAACAGAAGAACAACTAGCTTCTATGGAAGAGATATCTGCAGCATCCAATAATTTATCTAACATGTCTATGAACCTACAAGAACTAGTAAGTAAATTTAAATTATAGAACTGAAAATCCTGTTTAGAATCTCGTAACAACGATTCTGAACAGGATTTTATAACGTTATGACCTTTTAAAAAAGAATACTAGCGTATCACGACAATATAAATCTAGTAGACTATCAAAGTTGATTTCCGCTTTATGCGGACGCTTTCCGTGGGGCACGGCTTCAATCTCCTCGTCACTCTGTTCCTGCGGGGCTTTCAGCTCGCGCTGTTCCCACAGGAGTCGCCGCATTGCGCTTCAATCAAACGATACCTGTT
>JBFELW010000081.1:0-7868 GCA_041551995.1 Paenisporosarcina sp. | reverse complement strand
CAATACGAACTTCATCCGGATAATCAACTAATGGTTTAACAATTGTTTCAATCAGCTGCTTCATTATGCTGCCCCCGATTACTTACTGTTTTTTGCGTTATGGAATTTCTCCATGATACCTTGTTCTGAGAACAAGTTACGAACTGTGTCAGATGGTTTTGCTCCATCTTGAAGCCATTTTAACGCTAACTCTTCGTTAATTTTAACTTCTGCTGGTTTAGTTAGTGGGTTATAAGTTCCCACTGTTTGAATTTGACGACCGTCACGTGGCGCGCGAGCGTCAGCAACAACGATACGATAGAAAGGAGATTTGTTAGCTCCCATACGTTTTAAGCGAATTTTTACTGCCATGTTTAATAGCACCTCCGAATAGTTTCACACAAGATAGTATATTATCAAGATTTCATTTGTTTGTAAAGTGTTTTTTCTTAACACCTTAAAAAATTGGTCTCAGGATTACTTAAAAAGTGAATCTAATCCTGGCATTTTATTCTTTTTCTTACCTTTTTGTTGCATCTGAGACATTTGTTTCATCATTTTTTTCATGTCTTCAAATTGCTTTAGTAATCGATTGACGTCTTGTATGGTCGTCCCTGATCCTTTTGCAATTCTCTTTTTCCGACTAGAGTTAATGACTTCAGGATTTGTCTTTTCTTGAGGAGTCATTGCATAAATAATAGCCTCAAGTCGACCCATCTGTTTTTCATCAACTTTTGCATTTTCAAGACCTTTTATTTTTCCAGCACCAGGTAACATCTTGATGATATCTTCTAAAGGACCCATTTTTTTGACTTGATTTAATTGTTCAACAAAATCATCAAAAGTAAAGGACTGGGTTCTGAATTTCTCTTCAAGTTCTTTTGCTTTCTCTTCATCAACATTCGATTGAGCCTTCTCGATAAGTGACATCATGTCACCCATTCCGAGAATTCGAGAAGCCATACGTTCAGGGTGGAAGGCTTCTAAAGCATCCAGCTTTTCACCCATACCTACAAATTTAATAGGCTTTTCAGTTACCGAACGAATAGAAAGAGCAGCACCACCACGTGTATCGCCGTCTAATTTTGTTAAAACGACTCCCGTAATGCCAAGTGCTTCATTGAAACTTTGAGCTACATTAACTGCATCCTGACCTGTCATAGCATCCACAACTAAGAAGATTTCATCAGGCTCTTTTAACGCCCGAATATCTTTTAGCTCCTGCATGAGAACTTCGTCTACATGCAAACGTCCTGCTGTATCCACAATCACAACATCATGATGCTCTTGCTTTGAATGTTCTAATGCTTGACGAACAATTTCAACTGGAGAGACGTCAGTACCCATGGAAAAGACAGGTAGAGACAACTGTTTCCCTAATGTTTCTAACTGTTGAATTGCAGCCGGACGATAAATATCTGCAGCAACTAATAATGGATTTCGATTGTGCTTTTTACGTAATATATTTGCTAATTTACCTGTTGTCGTTGTTTTCCCGGCACCTTGTAAACCGACCATCATAATAACAGTTGGAGGTTTTTTAGCAAATTGGATTGGGCTTTGCTCTCCACCCATTAATTGCGTTAACTCGTCTTTAACGATTTTAACAACTTGTTGACCGGGAGTAAGACTCTTCATTACGTCTGAGCCTACCGCACGTTCACTTACTTTTTTGACAAATTCTTTCACTACTTTTAAGTTCACGTCTGCTTCGATTAATGCAAACCGTACCTCTCGCATCATTTCCTTTACGTCTGCTTCGGAAACTTTTCCTTTACCTTTAATTCGTTGGATGGTTCCTTGCAGCCGCTCGGCTAAACCTTCAAATGCCATGCATGCCGCCTCCTAATCCCATTCTTTTAGTTGAGAGATAAGTTCCATAATTTGTGATTTCTGAACATCATCATCTTGTAATACAAGATGTAGTTCTTCAATCACTACTTGTCTTTTTTGGAACTTCCCAAATAACTCCAGTTTATTTTCATATTCTTCTAACATCGCTTCAGTACGATGAAGATTATCATATACCGCTTGTCTTGAGATTTTATATTCATCCGCAATTTCGCCTAAAGAGTGATCATCCAAATAGTATAAATGCATGTAACTTCTTTGTTTCTCTGTAAGAAGAGATTGATAGAAGTCGAAGAGAAAGTTCATGCGTGTTGTTTTTGCTAAAATCATCATGATCTCCGCCTTCTTCTTATATTTATAATCATATCGAGTCCGAAAACAAGTGTCAAGTAATATTACTTGTCTAAATATTTTCTTCTGATTCTTCTTTTTCTAAACCATCTGCAAATAAACCATATACATATTTCTCTGTATCAAAGGGTTGGAGATCATCCATTTTCTCTCCTAGACCTACAAATTTAACAGGAATATGTAGCTTATTTCTTATCGCTAACACAATTCCACCTTTTGCAGTTCCATCTAATTTCGTTAAAACGATTCCGGTTACGTTCGTTGCATCTTTAAATGCTTGTGCTTGGATTAATGCATTTTGTCCAGTAGTTGCATCTAGAGCTAGTAGCACTTCATGAGGTGCTCCAGGAATTTCTCTGGAAATAACACGATGGACTTTTTCTAGCTCTTTCATTAAGTTCACTTTATTTTGCAAGCGACCAGCAGTATCACAAATTAAAACATCGACACCGCGGTGTTTAGCTGATCGAACCGCATCATACATAACAGCCGCTGGATCCGAACCTTCGGATTGTTTCACAACATCAACGCCTACTCTATCGCCCCATACTTGTAACTGTTCAATCGCTCCCGCTCGAAATGTATCTCCAGCTGCGAGCATAACTGTTTTACCTTCTGATTTTAACCGGTGTGCTAATTTTCCAATTGTCGTTGTCTTTCCAACTCCATTTACACCCACAAACAAAATGACTGTTAAACCATTTTCTTGCATAACAAGCTGGTTAGACGTTTCTTCTCCAGACTCATAAATCTCAACTAGTTTCTCAGAAATAACTGATTGGATGCCAGCTGTATCTTTTATGTTCTTACGTTGCACTTCATATCTAAGTGCATCCATCAATTCAATTACAGTTTCAAATCCTACATCAGCTTGTAATAATAAATCTTCGAGTTCTTCGAAAAAATCTTCATCTACTTTTCTATACTTAGCGACTAAATCATTCACTTTAGATGTGAACTGATTTCGAGTTTTAGCTAATCCATCTTTGAATTTTTCTGAAACTGATACCGATTCTTGTGTTCCAGATAGTCTTTCTTTCATTTTTTTAAAAAAACTCATACATTTTCGCTCCCTTGTGCTACGAGTATCGGCTGTTCTTTCTCTTCTTCTAGTTTTACAGAAACAAGTTTCGAAATTCCTGACTCTTGCATTGTAATTCCGTAAAGAACATCAGCGCCTTCCATAGTCCCTTTACGATGGGTAATCACGATAAACTGTGTATCATGGCTAAATTTTTTCAAATATTGACTATATCGAACAACATTCGACTCATCAAGCGCAGCCTCTACTTCATCAAGAATACAAAACGGAACGGGACGAATATTTAATATAGCGAATAGTAAAGCGATAGCCGTCAGCGCACGTTCACCACCAGATAATAAACTCAAATTTTGTAGTTTTTTTCCAGGCGGTTGAGCAACAATATCAATACCCGTTTCTAATAATTCATTTGGATTTGTCAGAACTAAATCAGCTTGACCTCCGCCAAATAATTCCCTGAAAACACGTCCAAATTGGGTACGAATGGCAAAAAACGTTTCACTAAAGCGAACTGACATTTCTTCGTCCATTTCCTTTATTGCTTCATGTAGAGTTCCTTTAGCATCTAACAGATCTTGTCTTTGTTCTGTTAGAAATGCATGTCTTTCTGAGACACGGTCAAATTCCTCAATGGAGACAATATTTACCGGTCCAAGTTCTTCAATGGATTGCTTCAGAAGTTTCACTTTTTTGCGAGATACCTCTTCATTAAAGGTTTCCATGTTTGGATAATCGATTTCTTCACTAGCTAATTGATATTGATCGTACAAATGAGTATGCAGTGAAGATTGCTCAACATCTAATCGATTGACAATAACTTCAGCAGCCCTAAGTGCATCCAGTTCTTGCTTATGCAAATGTTGTTGTTTTTTCAGTTGTAGTTCCAAATGAGATACTTTTTGATGAATATTTTGTCTTTTTTCTTTTCCTTCATTCACTACTGAAAGGAGAGTTTGTTTTTTCTCTTGCCATGAAATAAGTTTTTCACTAATTTCTTCCTTTGAGGGACCTGACTGGCCATCACCTGAAGCATACCAAGCCATTTCCTTAGCAACTTGTTCTAGTTTAGATGAAATCCTTTCTAGTTTTAGTGATAACTCAGAAACTGATTTTTCTGCAACTGCGACTTGTTCAGTTAACACAGCTATTCTTGAACGTAATTCAGCAGATTGTTCAGTAAGCTGATCTCTCTCACTTTGACTTTTCGATTTCATAGTTGTTAAGCGATCTATTGTTTCATTTATTTGAATCAATTCTGCTTTTAATTCATGTAATCGTTGTTCAGCTTGTTCCTTTTTAACAACCAATTCTTCTTGTCTGCCAGACACATAATCTTTTTCAGAATGAGAGATAAATTCACGCTCTTTTAAACGTTTGTATGTCGTTTCAAGTTCACGTAAATTCGCACTTATTTCCAGTTCGTTTGCACGAATCTCTTCTCCATCTACTTTCATGATTTCAAGTTCTCTCGATCGTTTTTCCACATGTCCTTTTAACTGAGCTATTTGACCTTCAGCTTGATGAATTGTTTCATTCATATGAGACAACTTCGAAGACAGTTCTTCTAACTCCGCCTTTCTAGTGAATACCGATGATTGCTGCTTTGTAAACCCTCCTGTTAGTGAGCCCCCAGCATTTACGATATCTCCATCTAGAGTAACAATACGATAGCGGAATTGGCATGCTTTTGCAATCTGTGAAGCACCTTTTAAATCTTTAACCACAATAACGTTTCCTAGTAAATTCTCTACAATACTACGAGAACTTTCCTCAAACGTTACGAGTTCATCTGCTGTTCGAATATAGGATGGATGGTCAAGAACTATACGCAAAGCATCTCTTTGTATTTTTCTAGACTTCATCACCATTTTCGGTAAGAATGTAGCTCGGCCCATTTTCTTTTCTTTTAAATACGCAATAGCTTTCTGCGCATGTTGTTCGGTCTCTGTCACGATATGTTGCATGGATGCTCCAAGAGCTGTTTCTAGGGCTTTTGCGAACTCAGGCTTCACTTGAATGAGTTCTGCTACAGCACCACTGATTCCCTCTAGATGGCCTTTTTCACGAGCAACTAAAATTTCTTTTACACCTTGAAAAAACCCTGAAAAATCAGCTTCAAGTGCCTCCAATGATTCTTTTCTTGCCCTTAGTTGTTGTTGATGTTGATAAGCTTGATACAACATCGACTGTTTTGATTCTAACTGGTCTTTCTCTTTAGAATATAGATCTTGCTCATTTTTAAATTGTTTTAATTTCATTTCAAGTTGACTTTGAACATCAGAGAGCGTTTCGGCAACTTTTGCTTTCTTTTTCTCAACGCCAAGAATTTCTTCGGAAATTTGAGAGTTTTCTCCACGCATTTTTTCTGTATGTTCTCTTTGCTGAACTATTTGTTGGTCTAAATGCTTTAATTCATTTTTAACTGTAGCTTCTTCATTTAAACGCTCGATATAGGTAGTTTTCCATTCTTCCATTTCGCTTTCAATTTCTGCAGAAGACTGTCTAAGTATATGTTCAAATTGCTTTAATTCAGCACGTACTTTTTTTAACTCTTGTTGCTTTGTTTCTGTGCCAACTTGCTTATCATTTAATTGTTCAAGTAACTCATTTCTTTCTTCTTCAAGTTCATGGAGCGTCAATTGAAGTTTTTCAATTTGTTGGTCCGTATTTTGGCGTTTTTCAGCCAATAATTGCTTTCGTCCATCCCATCTCTCAAGCTCTGAACTTGCTTCAATCAATTGCTCTTGGGCACCATCGATAATGGTATCTTGATTTGATAACTCTTGACGAATTTGTTTTAGTTGATTTTCTGTATGGTCAATTACTGTTTCAAGTTGTTGCTCATTCCTTGTGTGTTCTTCAACTTGACCATTCAACTCAGTCAATCGATCTTCAATTCGTTTGACGTCAAATGCAATAACATCTAGTTCAATCCCTTTTAACTCTTCAGACATACGTAAATAATCAGTTGCAGCCGATGCTTGGATTTGTAGCGGCTCCATCCGATCATCTAATTCATGTAAAATGTCTAAGACACGATGTAAATTGTCATCCGTTTCAAACAGCTTATGTTCTGCTTTCTTTTTACGTTGTTTATATTTTAAAACCCCAGCAGCTTCTTCAAAAATGGAACGACGGTCTTCAGGACGGCTATTTAATATTTCGTCTACACGACCTTGAGAAATAATAGAGAAAGCTTCTTTCCCTAGTCCTGAATCCATAAACAAATCGGCAATGTCTTTTAAGCGGCACGTTTGTTTGTTTAATAAATATTCACTGTCTCCAGATCGGAACACTCTACGTGTGACACTGATTTCATTATAGTCAAGTGGCAAGCGATTATCTGAATTATCTAGAATGAGAGTGACTTCTGCAAAATTAAGTGCCTTTCGTGATTCACTGCCTGCAAAAATGACATCTTCCATTTTTGCCCCTCGAAGAGACTTCGCTGATTGTTCACCTAATACCCATCGAATTGCATCCGTAACGTTACTTTTCCCACTACCATTTGGTCCTACAACTGCTGTAACTCCTGGTACGAAATCAATACCGATCCGATCCGCAAACGATTTAAAACCGATTACTTCAAGTCGTTTAAGGAACAAAATCAGCCCTCCTGTCTGCTAGAAGCTAGTCCTTGTAAGTGCCCAATTGCAACTTGAGCTGCTTTTTGTTCTGCTTCTTTTTTCGATTTTCCTTCACCCACGCCAAGTTCATCTGAGCCTAAGCGTACTGCGGAGATGAACGTTCGATTGTGTGCAGGACCTTTTTCTTCAATTATCTCGTAAAGTAAAGAACCATTATTGGTTTGTTGAACAATTTCTTGTAGTTGACTTTTGTAATCCATCACATGCGAAAAAGCACCGATTTCGACTTTTGGGAAAACGACTTGCTCTAAAAACGTAACGACTGGTTGCAATCCTTGATCTAAGTAAAGTGCACCAACAAATGACTCAAAAACGTCAGCCAGTAATGCTGGACGCTCTCTCCCCCCTGTAACCTCTTCACCTTTTCCTAAAAGTACGTACATGCCAAACTGTAATTCATTAGCAAATAAAACCAATGAGGGTTCACACACAATTGCTGCACGCAACTTTGTTAACTCGCCTTCACTCATGGAAGGGAATTTTTGGAATAGATATTGAGATACAGAAAGTTCAAGTACAGCATCTCCTAGAAACTCTAGTCGCTCGTTATCTGTATAAAATTTACGACGATGCTCATTCACATAAGATGAATGGGTAAATGCTTGATAAATAAGGGTTGTATTGTCAAACTGAACATTTAATTCTTCTTGTAATTTTACAAATGATTGTCGGATACTTTCTGAGAAAGTTCCATTTTTCTGAGATGTTCCTTTACGTTTACCGGTCATCTTTAATCTGCCTTCCTTTTGTTCTAAGCTTTATTTTACCTGTTTCGAGCATTTAGTGCAAAAAGAAATAGAGACGCTTATGACATTCAAACTGAATGACTAAAGCGCCTCTTCCAGGTAATAATTACCCTTGTTTACTTTCAATGTATGATACCGCTGTACCTACCGTACTAATTTGTTCAGCATCTTCATCCGAAATCTCCATGTCAAACTCGTCTTCTAATTCCATTACAAGTTCAACAACATCTAGAGAATCAGCACCAAGATCAT
>JBFELW010000080.1:0-7898 GCA_041551995.1 Paenisporosarcina sp. | reverse complement strand
TCCACAGTCAGGTACGATTGACTACTCCTTCTTTTCACAGAATGCTGGATTTGGGATGACCGATAATGAATTCAATGTACTTAAGCTAGCCTCAACACAAACTGAACTTTCCAATTTGTTGAAAAGTATTACAGGAGTAAAAGATGCTAGAGTGATGATTACATTGCCGGAACAAGGTGTATTTTTAACACAAGTAACGCAAGGCGCAAGTGCTTCAATCGTATTAAACACAGAACCAGGATATCAATTTACTGAATCACAAACTTTAGCTATGTACAATTTGGTATCAAAGAGTGTACCAAATTTAACTACAGAAAATATAGTGATAACGAATCAATACTTTGAGTATTTCGATTTAAATAAAACATCTGGTTCATTTGTTATGGATCAAATGACTATAAAGAAAACAATTGAACGTGATTTACAACGTCAAGTTCAGACAATGCTTGGTACGTTAATGGGACAAGACAAGGTAATTGTTTCTGTTACAACAGACATTGACTTTCAACAAGAGAACCGTGAAGAAAACTTAGTAGAGCCTGTTGATAAAGAAAATATGGAAGGTATTCAAATTAGTGCCCAACGTATATCTGAAACATTTACAGGTAATCCGCCTGCTGAAGGAGGAACTCCAGAAGGCGAAGATCCAACAGATAACTTCACCAATTACATAGAAGGGTCCACGGGAAGTGGAGATTACGAAAAAATTGAAGAAACAATTAATAACGAAGTAAATCGAATACGAAAAGAAATAGTGGAAAGTCCTTATAAAATAAGAGATATAGGACTTCAAGTTATGGTAGAACCCCCTAACCCAGAAGATGCTGAATCACTCCCAGACGGTGTCGAACAGGATATTGAACAAATTCTTGCAACTATTGTTCGGACGACAATTGATAAAGATTCGGTAGGTCAGTTAACAGAAGAACAGGTAAATGAAAAAATTATTGTGTCAGTTCAACCCTTCAATGGAAAGGCCATTAACACTGCTAATAGTGAACCAATCATTCCTTGGTGGGTCTATGTAATAGGAGGAATTCTACTAGTTGTTATTCTACTACTAGTGTTTAGTATGTTCCGTTCGAAGAAGTCAACACAAGAAGATATGAATATTATCGAAGAACAGCAAGAAGTATTCAATGTATCTGACATTAATTCAGAAAAAGAAACGGAAGCTACATTGCGTCGTAAGCAATTAGAAAAAATGGCAAAAGATAAGCCAGATGATTTTGCTAAGCTACTTCGCACTTGGATTGCTGAAGATTAATGGGGGGTTCGGCTGTGTCCAGGAAAGAAAAAGAATTATCAGGTAAGCAAAAAGCAGCACTCCTGTTAATTTCACTTGGTCCTGAAGTGTCTGCTGCGATTTACAAGCATTTAAATGAAGAAGAAATAGAACGTTTAACATTAGAAATCTCTGGTGTTAAAAAAGTAGAACCAGGAATTAAAGAAGAAATCATTGAGGAATTTCATACAATTGCTTTAGCTCAAGACTATATTTCGCAAGGTGGAATAGGGTATGCAAAAACAGTGCTTGAAAAGGCACTGGGTATGGAGCATGCACAATCCATTATTAATCGTCTAACCTCTTCCTTACAAGTTCGACCATTTGATTTTGCAAGAAGAGCTGATCCATCACAAATTTTCAACTTTATACAAAATGAACACCCACAAACAATAGCTCTTATACTTTCATATTTAGAAGCACAGCAAGCTGGAATCATCCTTTCATCACTTCCTCAGGAAGTACAAGCTGATATTGCTAAAAGAATCGCAACAATGGATTCTACATCACCTGAAGTGATTAGTGAAATTGAATCTGTTCTAGAAAGAAAGCTATCGTCTACTGTAACTCAAGATTACACAGAGACTGGCGGAATAGATGCAGTAGTCGAAGTGTTAAATGGAGTAGATAGACAAACGGAGAAAACCATTTTAGATGCACTTGAAATACAGGATCCTGAACTTGCAGAGGAAATCAAGAAACGTATGTTTGTATTTGAAGATATTGTTACTTTGGATAATCGTTCGATACAACGTGTTGTTCGAGATTGTGAAAATGAAGACTTATTACTATCTATGAAAGTATCTAGTGAAGAAGTAAAAGACATTATATTCCGCAACATGTCTCAGCGTATGGCTGAAACGTTTAAAGAAGAAATGGAAATTATGGGCCCTGTTCGTCTACGTGATGTAGAAGAGGCACAATCTCGTATCGTTGCTGTCATACGTCGCTTGGAAGAAGCCGGTGAGATTATTATTGCTCGTGGTGGAGGAGATGACGTTATTGTCTAAAGTAATTCGGTCATCATTTGCCAATTCAGATAGCGAACCATCAAAGTCCATCAACATTCGAAACCTTTCTATACAACAAGAAACATCAAGTGAGCAACATATGTCGCTTGATACGCTGTTGAGAGAGCGGGATCGGTTAATGGAAGATGCTAGGCAAGACATTGAAATGGAACGAACAGGTTTAATGGATCAAAAACAACAAACGCAAGTCTATATCGAGCAAGAACGCTCAAAATGGGAAGTGGAAAAGCAGGAAATCCAACACCAAGCATATGAAGAAGGCTTTCAGCAAGGGTATGAAGAAGGTAATTTAAAGGCTCAGAGTGATATGGCTAACGCGATTCAACAAGCAAATGAAACGATGCAACATACACATGATAACGCTAAAAAGTATATAGATGAGCAAGAACGAGTTGTTCTGGAATTGGCATTAAGAACAGCTGAGCGGATATTAGGAAGTGTCCTTGAAGAGGATGAGGAATATTATCTATCCCTTGTAAAAAGAGGATTAAAAGAAGCACGTGAAATGAAAGAAATTAAATTGTATGTGCCAACCATTTATCATTCACTTGTTTCCTTAAACCGAGATGAGTTAGCATCAATCTTCCCTGTAGATGTTCCATTTATGATTTTTGTTAATGAGGATTTACAAGCCACTGAGTGTTTTATAGAGACGAATCATGGAAGAATCGTTGTCAGTATAGACGAGCAATTGAATCAGTTAAGACTAAAGCTTACGGAAATACTTGAAAGTCAGGAGTGAAACCAATGCGAGCGATTGATTTATCTGAACACATATCACATATGTCGACTTTTAAAAAATACGGTCGAGTTAAGCGTGTCGTTGGATTGATGATTGAGTCGCAAGGTCCGGAAAGCTCTATAGGCGATGTGTGTTACATACATGTGCCTAGCTCAAGAGGTGGAATTTCTATTATGAAAGCTGAAGTTGTGGGCTTTCGTGATGAAATCGTTGTTCTAATGCCATATACAAACATTCGGGAGATTTCAATTGGATGCTTAGTTGAAGGTTCTGGAAAACCTTTAGAAGTAAAAGTAGGACCAGCATTGATTGGTAAAGTCTTAGACTCTATGGGTATCCCTATTGATGGAAGCTCATTACCTAAGGGCCTGATTACGACTTGGACTGAGCAAGACCCTCCTAATCCATTAACGAGGCCCCCGATAAATGAAAAGCTTGAAGTTGGTGTTAAAGCAATTGATGGAATGCTAACAGTAGGGAAGGGGCAACGAGTTGGTATTTTTGCTGGTTCTGGGGTAGGTAAAAGTACGCTCCTAGGGATGATTGCACGAAATACAACTGCAGATCTAAACGTTATTGCTTTAATAGGTGAGCGTGGACGAGAAGTTAGGGAATTTATAGAACGAGACTTAGGTCCAGAAGGACTAAAGAGGTCCATTATTGTCGCAGCAACTTCTGATCAGCCAGCACTCATGCGTATAAAAGGTGCATTCACTGCAACAGCTATAGCGGAATACTTTAGAGACCGTGGACTGAATGTCATGTTAATGATGGATTCCGTCACACGTGTAGCTATGGCACAACGCGAAATTGGCCTTGCCGTGGGAGAGCCACCTGCTACAAGAGGATATACGCCTTCGGTATTCTCTATATTGCCAAAATTGTTAGAAAGAACGGGAACAAATAAACATGGATCTATAACTGCTTTCTATACCGTATTAGTTGATGGAGATGACATGAACGAACCTATTGCAGATGCGGTTCGAGGGATATTAGATGGTCATATTGTTTTAGATCGTAATCTGGCGAATAAAGGACAATATCCGGCTATCAATGTTTTAAAAAGTGTCAGCCGTTTAATGAATCATATTGCAGACGATGAACATGTGAAGGCAGCAGAACGATTACGCAATTTATATTATACATATAACAAATCGGAAGATTTGATTAATATCGGTGCATATAAAAGAGGGACTTCAAAAGAAATTGATGAAGCCATTCAATATGAGCCACTAATAACTGAGTATTTAAAACAAGGTTATTTAGATAAAATTCACATGGATGAAAGTGTTGACCAAATCATCGCATTGGCAAATGGGAGTGCAAGCAAATGACAGCTTATCATTATCGATTTGAAAATGTCTTAGTCGTTCGCGACCAAGAAAAGAGTGAGATGGAGCTTGCTTTTAAAAACTCAGTAAGACAATTTGAAGATGTCGCAACTAAACTGTACGACATGTTGAAGAAAAAAGAAGATGTTCTTGCTACACAACAAGAGAGAATGACAATCGGTTTTAACGTAGACGACATCCATCATTTTTCACGATTCATAACAGGTTTAGAAAAATCGATTGCTGACATGCAACAAAAAGTAGTTCAAGCAAGATCGAAAATGAATTGGCATGAAGAAAAGCTTGTAGAGAAAACATTAGAAGTTCGGAAGTATGAAAAAATGAAAGAAAAAGATTTGTCTGAATTTAAATTTGAGCAAGAGCGTCTTGAAATGAATCAACTTGATGAACTATCATCACTTAAATATCGCACGAAGGAAATTAGGTGAACATATGGCAAACGCTACAAAACCATCTGCAAATAATAAAGGTTCAATTCCTAGTGAACCAAAAAATACGGGATTCTTTCAAAAACTTTTTTATCTAATATTTATTCCTGTATTATTTGCACTTGCTGTGATTCTCCTAATTTCTTACTTTGCAAATATTAATGTTTTTGAAGAAGTTAAGAACCTAACAAATGGACAAGCAAATACAGAAAGTAAACTAGATGAAGAAAATGCGCTTGGTTTTGAAGAACGTGTCGTCACTTTACAAGCTGAAATCCAAGAAAAAGAGGCACAAGTAGTCCAACTTCAAAAACAATTAGATTCTTCCGCCTCTGAAAAAGAAATCCTTCTGATTGAACAAGAAAGATTACTTGAAGAAATAGCATTACTTCAACGCAAACAAGACAATACAAAACGTGATTTCGATGAAATTATCTCTACATTTGAAGTTATGTCTTCCAAGTCTGCTGCACCAGTTATTACAAATATGAGTGACCCAGAAGCACTTCGAATCTTATCAAATATGAAACCAGATACGTTAGCAGGTATTCTTGAAAAAATGACACCTAAAGAAGCTGCAAGGTATACAGAACTAATGTCTAAACAATAAAAAACATTAACCTTGAAAGGAGGTGAAAAAATGAATGTAGTCGTAACCCCACAACATCCGAAACAAACTGATGGCGGAATAGTAAATCCACTATCATCTGCTACGAAAACAATGAACAAGATATCTGGAAGTAAAGGTACTCAAGGTTTTGGCTCTGTATTTAGTCAAATAACCACTCTAGTAAAAGTACCAGAAACTACCGGAAACAAAACAAACGATTCAATGAAGTCATTAGGTGAAACAATCTCAGTACTAGGTGCCAATTCATTAGAAGGATTGATGAACATAATGCAATTAGATACCGAGGGGCTAGATCTTTCAGGTTCACTAACGATTGAAAAAATCGCCGAATTGCTTCAGCTAGATACAAATGAATTAAAAACAACCATTGAGGAACTGCTTGGTAAAGATTTAAACTCAGATGATTTGTGGGAGATGCTTGGTCAAATTGATCAACAAGTACCTGATTTCTTAAATGCTGTAATGGATTCATTAGCTGGAGTTGGCAATGTAACTCCTCAACAAGCCGCAGAAGTAATGCAACTTTTAAAAGGAATTGAACTTACGGCACCTAAAACGGACTTGTATTTAAAACAAGAACTGGCTATTTTCACTCTAAAGGACATGTTGACAAACGTTATCTCTCAAATAGATAAGTTAACAGCATCTAAACAGTCAAATACTTCCTTCAACCTAAACAAAGCTTGGCAAACAATCGTTGTAAGTGAACAAACAGTTGTAAAAGAAGAAACCCTTAATACTTTAAAAACAGTTTCGACACAAAATGTAACTAAAACTGCTGAGACCATTTCACAAATTTCTGGAACCACTTTAAATCAAGTGAAAACAGAAACAGTAACTATTACATTGCCAGTTCAAAGAGCCTCCCAATCCGAAGCTTTAATAAAGGAACTCCAAACTTTATTAAATCGTTCTCAATTTGGAAAAACAGGTGGAATGACCAAGATGTTAATTAAAATGTACCCTGAAAACCTGGGAACCATCCGAGTTGAATTGATACAAAAAGATGGGATGATGACAGCTCGTTTGCTTGCAAACACAGCACTTGGAAAGGAAATGTTGGATAGTCAATTACATCAATTAAAATCAGCATTCGCTAATGCAAATGTACAAGTTGATCGGTTAGACGTGACACAGGCACTTCAAGATGCGAATAAGAACGATAAACAACAGCAATTTAACCAATCATTCAAACAGCAGCAACAAAATAATAATGACGAACCAAATGAACATGAAGAGACACCGGAACAAGTTTCATTCCGAGATTTCCTAATGGAACTGGAGGCGTAACTTATGGCAGAAATGAATGCAATAACAAGTAATATGTATTTGTCTCAAAAACCGGATGAAAGAAAAACGGGTAATAGTCAGCTTGGTAAAGACGAGTTTTTAAAAATCTTAATGGCTCAATTACAAAACCAAGATCCAACGAATCCAATGAAAGACAATGAGTTCATTGCTCAAATGGCTCAATTTTCTTCACTTGAACAAATGACGAACATGACGCAGGCGTTCGAAAAATTCGCATCGGGTCAGCAACAAACTCAGTTAATCCAATACAATACGTTTGTTGGTAAACAAGTAAAGTGGCATGAAATAACTGACCAGTTTGATGAAAACAATAAACCAATTATTAGTGAAGGAACTGGCACAATCGGATCAGTCAAATTCTTAGACGGTACAGTTGAATTTACTTTAGCAGATGGAAAGAAAATCAACCCAGGTAATATCTCAGAAGTGGTCTCTAGCGGAGTCAATGCAAATAGCTTGGTCGAAGCAAGTATGCTAATTGGAAAAACAATTGGATATAAAGATGGTGAAACAGAAAAGTCAGGACAAGTAGTTTCTGTATCAAATAAAGATGGAAAAATACACTTTATTTTAGCAGATGGTACTAAGATTACATCTGAACAATTCTCAAGTATTAGTCAATAAAGAATGGAGTAAGGCAATGGACAAATTAAATATTCAACGCGTTCCACTGCAACCAACAACGATTCGTCAAAACTTGCGTACAAAACCGGTGTTATCGCCGAAACAATCTTTCTTACAACAGTTACATGAAGCCACGGATAAACAAGAGTTAAAAGTGAGCAAGCATGCTTCTGAGAGATTAGCAGAGCGAAACATTCAAATTACTGATTCAGAATGGCAACGTGTCTCTGATAAGGTTTTTGAAGCTCGTAAAAAAGGTGTCAAAGACTCACTCGTCTTGATGGAACAAGCTGCACTAATTGTTAGCGCTAAAAATGCTACAGTCATTACAGCAATGGATCGCATGGAAGCGAAAGATCAATTATTTACGAACATCGATGGAACGATACTATTAAGCTAAATGGCAGGACCTAGAACAGGATGCCAATGTGCTGTGGACTGATTGAAGCAGACACACAATTCAAAGGGGGAACTAACACATGTTACGTTCAATG
>JBFELW010000079.1:0-7935 GCA_041551995.1 Paenisporosarcina sp. | reverse complement strand
TGGCACATTAATCGACATAAAAATGTCTCCTTTCATTTAGACAACAAAAAAACTCCCGCCCCTTGCCTATAGCAAGGGACGAGAGCTTTTGATAGCTTCCGCGGTTCCACCCTAGTTGACACAACCTTCTGTGCCCTCTCATTCCGGATAACGGCCGGTTCCGTTTTTACCTACTACACAACCATGTGTTTCGATAAAAAGCCTCTCAAGTGTTGTTCACTGAATGCTACTGTAGGAAAGATTTCAGCCACGTCTTTCCCTCTCTTACCAGCGTATTAAACAGCTAATTTCTTGGTCATTGGCATAATTGTTATTTTTAGATTAGTTCTTATCTTAATGACTGCTGTGACAGTTGTCAACCTTTTTTCAGAAAGGTATGGTTTTTTCCTTCATCAATACTTACAATAGACAAAAGGGAGGGATTCTATGCACAATTTTCACCATCATAAATCATTCTCTTATGTAATCGCACTTATCCTATTATGCTCCATTATCATCCCATCAAAATCGATTGCAAATGGCGATGAAGTATTGGCTACCGTTTCCTCTTTACATATGCGATCAGGTCCTGGACTTGCCTATCCAATTATTAAATCTATTCAAAAAGAAGAACGTATGTCAGTACTTGAAAGACAGGGTGATTGGATAAAAGTTTCAAGTGGACAAGCTAGTGGCTGGGTTGCCTCTTGGTATACAAAACCAATTCAATCTCAAAAAAGCAAACCACAACTGGCGATTTCCAAAGTAGACCGTTTAAACGTTCGTTCCCAAGCTACAATTGAATCTGCTGTATTAACGCAATTATCTGCAGGTGACCAAGCAACCGTAATAAGTCAGCAAGGAAAATGGGTTGAAATTTCCTTTAATCAAGTCCAAGGCTTTGTGACAAATGAATACATAACGATTTCAAATGAAGAAGCAACTCCTCCATCTACAAACGTGACTTCATCACCTTCTTTTCTAGTAGCTGTAGACATATTGAATGTTCGTTCAAAACCCGACTTAAACTCTAAAAAAGTCCAACAAATTAAAAAAGGAGAACAGTACAAAGTTATTAATAAAGAAAATAATTGGTTAAACATCGAACTTACCAATGGGGAGAGTGGATGGGTATATTCGTTTTACGGAACGTTAACAACTCAACCGACTCCATCCTCCAGCGTTGGTTCTAATCAAAAAAGCAATAAAGCAGTCACTATTGTCTACAATGGTACGAATTTACGTGTAAAACCTTCGACATCTAGTGAAGTGGTATACCGTGCAAATGCCGGAGAGACCTTTGAAGCGATTAAACAATCTGGCGACTGGTTTGAAATAAAATTATCTAGTGGAAAAAAAGCGTTTGTAGCAAGTTGGGTTGTTTCAAAAACTAATGATTTAAAAGCAAGTGATGAAAATGGCAAAAAAGCTATACGTAAAAAAGGAACGCTAAATGGACTAACTATTGTTGTAGATCCTGGCCATGGAGGAAATGACGGTGGAGCATCTGGTGCCCGGGGCACAAATGAAAAAGGGATCACGCTTCAGACTTCTGAACTACTTAAGTCAAAATTACGTTCGGCAGGAGCCAATGTTGTCATGACGAGAGACTCTGATGTGTATGTCGATTTAAGAAAACGTATTTCTATAGGACACCAGATAGCAGCTGATGCATTTATAAGTGTTCATTACGATGCTACCGATAGTCAATCAATTAATGGGTTCACTACTTATTACATGCATAATTACCAAAAAGGACTTGCTCAAAGCGTACATAAAGCCCTAGGTGATAAACTTTCTCTTCGCGACAGAGGTGCACAACCAGGAAACTATCTCGTATTACGAGAAAATCGTCAACAAGCTATACTAATTGAATTAGGTTTTCTAAGTAATCCTTCTGAAGAACGCTTAATTAATACAGAACAGTTTAGAGAGCAAGCATCACTTGGTATTTATGATGGTGTTGTAAAATATTTTGATAGTCAACTAGACTAAGAAAAGCTCGTCCAAAGAAATCTGGACGAGCTTTTTTAGATATAGGAATGAACCAACTATTTATCCTTTAATACCCATACTTACGTCTTTAGCTGCACATGTTGCCCGCCTCACCAATTCATGAGGGACAATGATTCGTTTTACAGGCTCTTGAGGATTTTTAAGAAGCTGAATTAAGCTCTTTGCAGCTTGGTATCCAAGTTCGAATATATTAATATCAACTGAAGTTAGGGGAGGGTTTGATAGCTCCGAAAACAGTACATTATTAAAACTTAAAATCGAAATGTCTCGAGGAACACTTATGTTCATTTCTAATAGCGTATTTAATACACCAAGTGCCATTAAATCATCTGCTACTACAAGTGCTGTGGGTGGATTATTTAAGTTCATGAGCTTGCCAATGGCTTCTTGTCCACCTTCACGTAGAAATTCACTATGAATGATGTAATCTTCATTACTTAAAATGTTCTCTTCCTGTAAAGCATTTTCGAAACCAAGTAAACGCTCAATGGTTACAACAAAGTTCACATCTCCACCAATAAAACCAACTTGCTTATGTCCAAGGCTTATTAAGTAATTTGTAGCTTCTTTCGAGGCCTTATAATTATCATTATCTACATATGTAATTTGTTCTACATCTTTAAATGGTTTACCTATTATGACAAATGGAAAGTTTCTTTCTCTTAAATAATTTAATACTTTATCTTCCACTCGGGAATAAAGCAAAATCACCCCATCAACACGTCCCCCTTGAACCATTTGGACAACGCCTTCATAAATTTCGGTATCCGTCTTTCCAGTGCTTATTTGCAATGCATATTGACGTTCATTAGCACCCTCGCTTAACCCTCTTAAAACATTTGGGAAAAAAGGGTTCTGGAAAAATACATCTGTAGAGTTTGGAAGTACTAAACCAATTACTCTCGTTGATTGATTGGCAAGACTACGTGCAATGAAGTTCGGATGGTAACCTAACTCCTCCATTGCTGCTTTAACTTTAATTTTGGTCTTCTCACTGATACGAGGACTATTTGCAATAACCCTCGATACGGTAGATGGAGCAACATTTGACAGCTTTGCGACATCTTTAATTGTTATGGCCAAAGTCCTCATCCTCTCTTACATTAAAAGCATTAACCTACTTATCTTTACTGTTATTTTTATAAATGATCATCATGATTCAATTGATAGGTGACTATTTTTTTCTCTTAGCTTTCCATATGACTATACTCAATAGTATACCAAGTCCTATTCCGATAGCTATAAGCGTCATCGTGGACACTCTTTCTTTATCAGCCACGAAAAATATTTCAGCATGTTCGGAAGAAACTTTGATTGTGTACTCGCCTTTTTTTTCTTTTACAAAACCGTCATTTAATAATCCTATTAACTGCCTATTTTTTTGTAAAGTATCACGATTTAAAGTGATAGATTGTGTTTTCGTTGTGTTATTGATCACTACAATGAGTGATTCTTCTTTATAAGAACGTTTATAAACCGCCATTCCACCTTCTTCGAGAAGAAGATCTAAGTCACCACGGGTTAAGGCTGGATACTTTTGGCGAATCTCACCAAGCTTAGATAGATATTGCACTAATACCGCATCTTCTTCGAAAGACATTTTTCTTCGATTATCGGGATCTTCACCCCCATCAAGAGCGATCTCCGACCCATAATAAACAATTGGAATTCCAGGGACAGTGTAAAGGTATGTAAATGCCATTTTCCAGCGTGTTACAGGTTGTTGCTTATTTTGTATACTGTTCCTAGTAAAACGAGCCATGTCATGATTATCTATAAACAAACCTAGTAGTTCTGGATGTTTAAAAAATGTTTCATTTCGTTCTAAGGATGTAAACAACCATCCGAGACTTTGATTCGGCTCAGAAAATGTGGTTCGGAGATGTTCATTTTGTGGAAAGTCAACAAAACCATCTACTCCTGTGTCTTCGTAAGCAGCAACTACTCGCAGGTCATTATGCCAAACTTCCCCTAACAAATAAAAATCTTCTTTAACAGATTTCACTTCTTTAGAAAAATCTTCCCAGAAATCCTTTGGAACATGCTTCACCGTGTCCAGTCGATATCCATCTATATCTGTTTCTTGAATCCACCACTTCGCAGCATCTAAAAGATACTTTCTTGTTTCCGGATTGTCTTGATTAAAGTCAGGTAAATCATATAGCCAATTATTTTCAACCTCTGTTTGATCATTCCAATTCACTATCGGTTGCTTGTCATGAAACCAACCTTTTTTCTCTTCATCGTTTGCCCAAGGATGGTTTGGACCCACATGGTTAACGACAAAATCTAAAATCACTTTCATATCTCGCTTATGCGCTTCTTGAACAAGGGTCTTAAATTCATCTATCGTACCAAAATGTTCTTCTGTGTTATAAAAATCTTTAATCCAATAGCCATGGTACCCCTTTTCTTCATTATCAAAGACAGGTGTTAACCAAATCGTCGTGAAACCCATATCCTTCACATAATCTAGCTTATCTGTTATGCCTTTAAAATCTCCACCATTATATTCTTGTAAATCATTTGGAATCACCTTGAAATCGTTTGTTTGATCTCCATTATTAAACCGATCAACCATGATGAAATAAATGGACTCATCTTGCCAATTACGTTCTTCGTTTTCAGTAGCACCTGCGGGAAATGCAAAAAAAAGAAGAAACGGAATTATAACGAGTGATACAACTGCTTTCCTCATTACCGCTCCTCCTTCTCAACTTATTTCATTATCCTTTTGTACCACCTGCAGTTAAACCAGATACGAAATACTTCTGGAACGTGAGGAATAGAATTGCTATTGGAATGGCAATCAAAACTGCACCTGCAGCGAATTTTGTGAATTCATTACCGAACTGTTTGGCAACAAGTTCATATAACCCAACAGCTAGTGTAAATTTCTTTTCATCACTTAACAGGATTCTGGCCAGTATAAAATCACCTAACGGAGCTATGAAAGAGAACAAAGCAACAACGGCTATAATCGGTTTTGCCAGTGGCATCACGATTTGAAAGAATATACGGAAATGTCCTGCACCATCCATTTTTGCTGATTCATCGAGTTCTTTTGGGATTGTATCTAAGTAGCCTTTCATTAACCATGTGTTCATTGGGATTTGTCCTCCAACATATACAAGGATTAATCCAAGATGAGTATCGAGTAAACCTGTGCGGTTTGCTAATACAAATATCGCGATCAAAGCTGCAAAGTTAGGTATCATTTGCAAAATTAGAAACGTGAGCAAACCATTTTTTCTTCCAATGAAACGGTACCTTGAGAACGCATAAGCAGTAAAAGCTACCGAAATGACCGATAACACCATTGTGATAATACTGATTTTCATCGAATTCCAATACCACAGCAGATAATTAGACTTCTCTATATCAAATAAAAATGAGTAATGAGCCAATGTTGGGTTAGTTGGAAACATCTTTGAGCCTGACAAACTTTGACCAGGGTTAAAAGAAGAACCTATTACCCACAGCAATGGATAAATTACGATGAAAATCATTGCTAAAATAATAATATAAGAAAGAGTAAGTCGGATAATCTTGCTTTTTTTATTGTTCATATTACATCATATCCTCCTCTTGGAAAGATTTTGTTCTCTTAAATTGCCATAGAGCCACCGAAATGACAATAAGAGAAAGAATCATAGTTATTGCCGCAGCTTTTCCATATTGGGCACTCGTCATGGTTAGACGATAAATCCACGAAATGAGAATATCCGTTCCGCCCGCATTTTGACTAGGAAGTGCTGGACCTCCACCATTGAAGAGGAAAATAACGTTAAAATTATTAAAGTTAAACGTATATTGCGTAATTAATATGGGTGCCGTAGCAAATAAAATTAAGGGCAATGTAATCGAGAAAAACTTTTGCATGATAGAAGCTCCATCAACGGTTGCTGCCTCATATAGTTCATCTGGAATCGATTGAAGTACACCGGTCGTCATAGCAAAAATGAACGGAAATCCTAACCAAGTTTGAATCATAATCAGTGCAAATCGAGTCCACATTTCATTTGTCATCCAAGGTTGTGGATCGATGTTTAGTAAGGGCAAGATAGACTTATTAATAACTCCAAACGATTCATTAAACATACCTGAGAAGATTAAAATTGTTATAAACGAAGGAACTGCCCAAGGCAGAATCATTAACGTACGAATCATTGCTTTTCCTTTTAAGTCCTTTTGGTTCACTAAAATGGCAAGGAAGATCCCCAATGCCACTTGCAAAGTAGTGGCACCAAATGTCCAAACAATGGTCCATGCTAAAACCGCAAAGAACGTATTTCTCCAAACATCAAGTTTAAAAATATCGATAAAATTCTGGAAACCAACCCAGTCTGCAAGATTTGCTGGATAGGAATGATATAAATCATAATTAGTAAAAGCTAGAAGTCCAACAAATAAAATTGGGAAAATGACAACAAATGTTAACAGGAAAAACCCTGGAGTTATCATTAAATACGGAAAACCGTTATCTAGTAAATTATGATATTGTTGTCGAACTGAATTTACAGGAAAACCTCGATCACGTTTCTTACCATTATTGAATGCATCATATAAATTAAAAGCATAAATACCTATACCTATAATGCTAACAAGAACAGCAATAATCCCATCCACTAAAAGAAAAACCGAATTGTCTAGTCTAGCAATTTCGCCTAATGTGAAAAGACCCCAATACCCAACAGGTAAGGAATCATAAAATACGAATCCAAACGATGAAGCCAACACTAAAAAGATAATACCTTTTATGAATTGTTTATTATAAAACTGCCCGAATCCAGGGATAATGGAAAGCAGAACAGCGTTTCTTCCATGATTAGTTGTTTCTTTTAAATCTGCCATATGTGCTTGAGCCTCCTTTTTTAGAATAGGAGAACGTATTTGATTTTAAATCAAATGATTAACCTTTTCTTTGCAATACCTATGTATGATTATTTAATTTTGTTTAATTCCTTAGAAATATTTTACCATCTAAAAGCTTTTAAGAGGAAATCTTTTTGAATAAATAAAAGGATGGGCAATATCCTCCATGGAGGATACCGCCCTATACTTTTAGGTTGAATTATTATTGTCTACCTATACCCCAAGACATTAAGTTCAATGTGAAGTGAAATATTTCAATTCTGTTAGAGACAGTTTTTCTATGACTTATTTAGCTGGGTGACTAGTTTCAATGTTTGTTTTGATTGATTTTACTGCTTCATCTAAAGCATCTTGAGGTTGAGATTTTCCTGTTGCCAATGTTTGAAGTGCTGAAGCCATTGGACCCCAAACTTCTGACATCTCAGGAATATTTGGCATTGGTACAGCGTCTTGTGATTGAAGTGCCACTGCTTTTGCTCCTTCATTATCAGAAATAATTGGATCATCAACTAATGCTACGTTAGCTGGAATTTCTGAAACTGCTTCAAAACGTGCTTTTGAATTCTCATCATTTGATAAATGTTCGATTAGTTTTGTTGACCAATAAGGATTTTTAGTGAACTGAGTCACGTGCCATCCTTTAACACCCATAAATGTTTTAACAGGTTCACCATTAGGAAGTGTTGGCATTGGAGCGATACCGATGTCAATACCAGCATCTTTCATTGACTGGAAAGCCCAAGGACCATTCATTACAGCAGCAACTTTTCCTTCGTTAAATAATCCATCCATTGCAGCTCCGCCACTTTCACCGATAATACCTTTAGGGAATAATCCCTCAGCGTACCATTTTTGAATGTAAGCAGCTCCTTCAACAGCTCCTTCATTATTTAAACCAAGATCATTGCGGTCTAAACCTTCTTCTGTTTCATTGAAAACATATCCGCCCATGCCTGCAATTGCACCATGTGCGAAGTAGAAGTTATCCCAAAGTGCCAGGAATCCATAGTTATCTCCTTTTGTGAAATCTTTAGAGAATGTATAAAGTTCATCAAGTGTTTTAGG